>NZ_JAMYVF010000010.1:0-229902 GCF_040323735.1 Mesorhizobium sp. M0029 | reverse complement strand
TGCAGTGGTGTTTACCACCCCGGCTTCCCTCCGCGGGAACCCGCCCTTTGTGGGGTGGTCGAACAACCGGGCGGGGGGGGGGTCGGTGCCGCACCCCCACCCCGCTGCTTCGCAGCGACCCTCCCCACAAGGGGGAGGGTAGGTCAGCCCTTCACGCCGCCAGCAACGACTTCAGCTTCACATCCGGCGACCCCAACGCCTTCGGCGCCGGCCTGGCCTGCTTGGCGATGAGCATCTCCGCCAGCCTGATGTCGCGAGCAACCGCATTGCCCCTACCGATGCCGCTCGCCGCCACCAGCGTGCCATCCTCGGCGAGGTGAAACAGAATAAAAGCACCGTCGCCGAGATCGCGGCGGACCGTGCTTTTGCCCTCGTCGGAAAGTCCGGCGATCTGCAGGGAGAGGTCGTATTGATCCGACCAGAACCACGGCACCGCTGCATGCGCCTCGCCGGCGCCGAGCATGTTTTTGGCCGCAAGCGCGCCCTGTTCCTGGGCGTTGCGCCAGGCCTCCAGACGCACACGCCGACCGCCATAGACCGCGAGCGGAAACGAACAGCAATCGCCGGCGGCGAAGATGTCGGGGTCATTGGTGCGCAGCGCGGCATCGACGGCGATGCCGTTGTCGACGGTCAGGCCGGCTTCGGCGGCAAACCCGGTGACCGGCACGGCACCTATGCCGATGACGGCGAGATCGGCTGTTATCTCCTGCCCGTCGGCGAGCGTGATCCGCACCTCGGCGCCATCATCGGCGACGGTAGCAATGCCCTGGCCAGTGAGCATGGTCACGCCTTCGGCTTCATGCGCCCGATGGATGATTTCGGCGATCTCGGCTGGAACCCCGCGCATGAGGATGCGCGGCTGCGCCTCAATGACCGTGACGCTGGCCCCGAGCTTGCGCGCCGAAGCGGCGAGCTCCAGGCCGATAAAGCCACCACCAATGATGGCGATGCGGTTTGCCGGGCTGAGGTGGGCGCGAATGGCCAGCGCGTCGGCAAAGGTGCGGAGGTAGACGCAGCGCGACCCCAATCCCGGCATCGGCAGCTTGCGCGGTGTCGAGCCGGTCGCCAGCAGCAGCTTGTCGTAGGGCAGGGCCGAACCGTCCGACAGCCGCACCATATGCGCCGGGCGGTCGATCGCCACCGCTTGAACGGAATGGATATGCCGGATCGATTTCTCGGCCAGAATTTCGTCGCTGGCGATCGTCTTGATCTCGGCCGCGTCGCTCGTCATTGCGTCCTTGGACAGGGGCGGCCGCTCATAGGGCAGATGGGGTTCGTCACCCACCAGCGTCACCGGCCCGTCATAGCCCAGTTCGCGCAGAGCAAGGGCTGCCCGCCCGCCGCACTCGCCGGCGCCAATGATGACCATTCCCGCCTGCATGGTCCTACCCGATCTGGATCAGCACTTTGCCGGCCTCGACCTTTACCGGATACGTGGCGAGATTGACGCAAACCGGCGCGCCGCGTGCCGCCCCCGTCTTGTAATTGAAGCGGCCATTGTGCTTGGGGCACTCGATGATGTCATCCATCACCAGCCCGTCGGCCAGATGCACCTTTTCGTGCGTGCACAGGCCATCGGTGGCGAAGTAGTCGTCATCGGGGCTGCGATAGATGGCGAAGGTGCGGCCGCCATGATCGAAGCGCATCACATCTTCTTCGTCGATGTCGCCGGCGGCGCAGGCTTCGATCCAGTCGCTCATGTGTTCCTCCCAAAAGCAATTCCAGGAAAAGTGCGTTGCGGTTTTCCGTTCGGAGTTGCGTCAAAACAAAAGCTTAATCGCGCGATCATTCCGCCGCGGCGGCGACGGCGTCGTTGTGGAGTTCCTCGCGATAGGGCCGCGCCGTCGGCGGCAGTTCGCGCTTGAGGAAATAGTCCTCGTTGCGCAGCTGGCGCAAAAAGGCCGGGATCATCTCACGATAGCCCGCCAGGATCGACGGCGTCGGCGCCGGCAGATCGTGCTTGATCAGCGCATGCAGTTTAGGCAGCGCATGATAGGGCACCATCGGGAACATGTGGTGTTCGACGTGATAGTTCATGTTCCAGTAGATGAAGCGGCTGACCGGGTTCATGTAGACGGTGCGGCTGTTCAGCCGATGGTCGACGACATTTTCCGCCAGCCCGCCATGCTGCAGCAGGCCGACCATGACATGATGCCAGGCGCCGTAGAGCCGGGGCAGCCCGACCAGCATCAGCGGCAGCCATGAACCGAAATACAGTGCGATCGCGATGGTGACGGCATAGATCGCCGTCCAGATTCGGGCGATGCGAATGGCTTTAGGCTGCTCCTGTTCGGGGATAAAAGTCTTTTCCGCCGCGCTGATATTGCCGGCGGCGTTGCGCAGCATGTCCGACATCGCATGCCAGGCATCCAGCACGCCGATAAAGCCAAGCGCAACGCGGAACAGATCCGGCGGCCGCATCACCGAGATTTCCGGGTCGCGGCCGACGATGATGGTGTCGGTGTGGTGGCGGGTGTGGCTCCAGCGCCAGGTCACCGGATTGCGCATGATCATGAAGCAGGCGATCTGGTAAACCGCGTCGTTCATCCACTGGGTGCGGAAGGCGGTGCCGTGGCCGCATTCGTGCCAGCGTGAATCGGTGGAGGAGCCGTAGAGCACGCCATAGACGAAGAAGAACGGCACGCACCACCAGCTGCCCCAGAACCAGGCGCCGCCGGCGGCGCTCAGGATCAGCGCGGCCAGCCAGATCGTGGTGTCGCGGATCGCCGGCCCATCGGAGCGCTGCATCAGCTCCTTCATCTGCTTGCGCGGAATATCGGTGTGATACCACTCGGCCGCCGACAGGCCGGTCTCGACGGCGAGCTTGGCGTCGCGGCCGATCAGGCTGTAGTCGCGCCGGGACGGTGGTGTGGATAGTGTCGCTTCCATAGGGGCTGGCTCCGTCGGCCACAGCATCCGTCAGGACGGATATGTCCATTACAGGGCGCTTGTGTCCGAGCGCAAAATAGCGCCATGCGGTGATAGTCTCAATATCACAAAGATAGTTTCTATCATTTTCCATCAGAACGATGTAAGCAGTTGCAGGCACTCATGCGGGACAGTCATGGCAAAACGGCCAACCATCACCGATCTGGCGCGCATCTCCGGCGTTAGCGTCGCCACTGTCGACAGGGTGCTGAACAACCGGCTGCCGGTGCGCGAGGAAACCGCGCGCCGCGTCTATGAGGCGGCGACCGGCATCGGTTACCACGCCGCCGGGCTGATCAAGCGGCGCATGCGCCAGGAATTGCCGGAATACCGCCTCGGCTTTCTGCTGCTGCGGGGCAATGATGTTTTTTACGGCGATTTCGCGAGGGAGCTAGAAATGGCGGTCTCGCAATCGCAGCGCTTCCGCGGCGTCGCCACCATCGATTTCGCCAGCTCGCTAGCCGCCGACGAGATCGCCGCCCAGATGCGCAAGCTGGCAGCGAAATCCAGAGCAATCGCCGTTGTCGGTCCGGACCATCCGACGCTGACGGCGGTCGTGGAGTCGCTGAAAGCGAGGGGGCAACCTGTCTTCTCGCTGCTGTCCGACTTTGCCGCTGGCATCCGTGAGGGATATGTCGGCCTCGACAATCGCAAGGTCGGTCGTACCGCGGCCTGGATGATCGCCAGGGCGGCAAAGAACCCCGGCAAGGTCGCCCTTTTCGTCGGCAGTCATCGCTTCCACGGCCATGAACTGCGCGAGATCGGATTTCGCTCCTTCTTCCGCGAACATGCGCCGGACTTCACGGTGATGGAAACGCTGGTCAATCTGGAAGCCAACCAGGTCACCCACGATGCGATGATCGATCTCCTGGTGCGGTATCCGGATCTTGCCGGCTGCTATGTCGCCGGCGGCGGCATGGAAGGCGCGGTCTCGGCGCTGCGCGCAGCGAAGCCCGCAAACATGCCGGTGGTCGTCTGCAACGAGATCAACGCCGAATCGCGCGCGGCACTCGCCGACAACATCCTGACAATGGTGATCTCGACGCCGCTCGCCGCCTTGTGCCGCGAGCTTGTCGACCTGATGGCGCATTCCATCGAGGCCGGCGCCGCCAACGCGCCGGGCCAGACCTTTCTGCCCTTCGACATCTATCTGCCGGAAAATATCTAACGCGTTGCCGCGCTGACCCGTTCGGCGTGGGCTCTCCGGCGATGATAGAATCTATCAATTCTGCCTTCAGACTCGGCCTGGGCCGCTGTCGGCCTTGATTCGACGTGAAATTGCGGCGCGGCGACCGAAAATCCGCTTTCCGACTTAGGAATCGCTCTTGACGTCTCGCGAAAAAATGGAATAAATATTTCATCAGATTGGTATTTTGGTTCTTTCGTTCCGGAACATCTGTTTCAAACTGGGAGCCTGGCGTTCCATCCCTTGGACAAAACGCCATACGGAACAGGAAGGCATCAGGGAGAGATTCCTCGGGCTATCGGGGATTCCGGGTAGATCGGTGCAGCCGGACACCAATGTGGAGGAGAAACACAATGAAGAAACTGATTTTGGGCGTCGCCTTTGCGGCGCTGATGAGTTCGTCCGCTTTTGCCGCCAAGGTCGGCGTGTCGATGGCCAAGTTCGACGACAACTTCCTCACCGTGCTGCGCAACGGCATGATCGAGCAGGCCAAGGGCATGAGCGGCGTGGAACTGCAGGTCGAGGACGCGCAGAACGACGTCGCCAAGCAGCTCGACCAGATCAAGAACTTCGCCGCCTCGGGCGTCGACGCCATCATCGTCAACCCGGTCGATACCTCGGCCACGCAGGCGATGTCGGACGCCGCCGCAGCCGCCAAGATCCCGTTGGTCTATGTCAACCGCCAGCCGGTCAATGTCGACACGCTGCCTGACAACCAGGCCTTCGTCGCGTCGAACGAGGCCGATTCCGGCACGCTCGAGACCAAGGAAGTCTGCCGCCTGTTCACCGAGGCCGGCAAGAAGGAAGCCAATGTCTATGTCATCATGGGCGAGCTTTCCAACCAGGCCGCCGTGCAGCGCACCAAGGACATCGAAGAGGTGATCGCCACGCCGGAGTGCAGCTTCATCAAGATCATCGACAAGCAGACTTCGAACTGGAACCGGGACGAAGCGCAGAACCTGATGACCAACTGGCTGTCGACCGGCAAGCCGTTCGACGGCGTCATCGCCAACAATGACGAAAGCGCCATCGGCGCCA
Organism: Mesorhizobium sp. M0029; assembly: GCF_040323735.1. Lineage (NCBI taxonomy): Bacteria > Pseudomonadati > Pseudomonadota > Alphaproteobacteria > Hyphomicrobiales > Phyllobacteriaceae > Mesorhizobium > Mesorhizobium sp. M0029. The sequence continues at coordinate 224,750 of NZ_JAMYVF010000010.1, read as the reverse complement.
TCCAGGCGATGAAGGCCGCCAACATCGATATGAAGACGGTCGTCGTCGGCGGTGTCGACGCCACGCAGGACGCGCTTGCCGCCATGCAGGCCGGCGACCTCGATGCCACCGTGTTCCAGGATGCGGCCGGCCAGGGCGCCGGCGCTCTGGACGCAGCGCTGAAGCTCGCCAAGGGCGAGAAGGTCGAGCACAAGGTCTACGTGCCCTTCCAACTCGTGACGCCAGCCAACATCGACAAGTTCCTGAAGAAGAACTGAGCCGGCGACTCGTTCGACTAACGGAGCGGCGCATCAATCGCGCCGCTCCCGTTTCCCTCACCGCCCTTACGTGCGGGAGGGCAAATGCCGCCTCACGGAGGACAGACATGTCACAGACATCTCATGGCGTCGGCGGGGTCAGCTATGACGCGAAGAGGCGGACATGGCCGGCCGAATTCAACGTCTTCCTGGCGCTGGTCATTCTGGTCGTCATCTTCGAAATGATCGGCCGCATCTTTCTTGGCGACAGCTTCCTGTTCAACACGCGCGACAACGTCGCCGGGATCTTCAATGAGGCCCGCCTGCAGATCATCATCCTGCAGGTGTCGATCGTCGGCATCATCGCCATCGGCGTCACGCAGGTGATCATTTGCGGCGGCATCGACTTGTCCTCGGGCTCGATCGTCGGCGCCACCGCCATGATCGCCATGAGTTTTGCCCAGGTGGCGACGGTCAACGGTAACCCCAACCCCAAGGCGATGTTCCTGGCGCAAGGCTGGACCGACCTGCCGGTCATCGTGCCGGTACTAGTCGCCATCGGCTGCGGTCTGCTCGCCGGTCTCGTCAACGGCTCCTTGATTGCATACACGCGCATTCCGCCGTTCATCGCCACGCTCGGCATGATGGTGACCGCGCGCGGCATTGCCAAATGGTGGTCCAAGGGTCAGCCGATCTCGTTTCCGACCGAAAGTTTCGCTGGTATCGGCAAGGGCCTGATGCCGGTCATCATCTTCCTGTCGCTGGCGGTGCTGTTCCAGCTGATCATGACCTACACACGCTACGGCAAGCACTGCTACGCCATCGGCTCCAACGAGGATGCCGCGCGCATGTCGGGCATCAAGATCGCCAACCACAAGATCCTCGTCTATGTCATTGCCGGCATCCTCGCCGCGCTGGCCGCCGTCGTGCTCTCCTCCAAGAACCTGACAGCACAGTCCGGCATGGGCGTCATGTACGAGCTCGACGCCATCGCCATGGCGGTCATCGGCGGCGTCTCTTTGTCGGGCGGCCGCGGCTCGATCGTCGGCACCGTGATCGGCTCGCTGATCTTCGGCGTCATCATTTCCGGCTTCACCTTCCTGCGCCTCGACGCCTACTATCAGGAGATGGTCAAGGGCGTGATCATCGTCGGCGCGGTCGTTCTCGACCAATGGCGCCAGCGCATGCGGGCATTGAGGGCTTGACCATGCCAGATATCTCCACGACAGACATCGTCCTGAAGACCGAAAACCTGACCAAACGCTATGGCGGCGTCCATGCGCTGGAAGGCGCGAATTTCGAGCTGCGCAAGGGCGAGCATGTCGCCATCATGGGCGACAATGGCGCCGGCAAATCCACCTTCGTGCGCCAGATCACCGCCGTCGAGCAGCGCACCAGCGGCCAGATCTGGTTCGACGGCAGGGAAGTGAATTTTGCCGGGCCGATCGAAGCGCGCACGGCGGGCATCGAGACCGTGTTCCAGAATCTGGCGCTGGCCGACGATCTCGACGTGCCGTCGAACCTGTTCCTCGGCCGCGAAAAGGTGCTGTTCAATCTCGGGCCGTTCTCGATCCTCGACCGCAAATACATGCGCAAGGCGACCGAGGCGGCGCTGATCCGCACGGCAGTGAAAATCCCCAACCTCTCCAACACCATCCGCCACATGTCGGGCGGCCAGCGCCAGTGCGTTGCCATCGCCCGGACCGCGACCTTCGCCTCCAAGCTGATCATCATGGACGAGCCGACGGCAGCCCTTGGCGTGCAGGAGACGGCGCAGGTCGAGAACATCATCCGCACGCTGAAGGACAATGGCGAGCCGCTGATCCTGATCAGCCACAACATGCGCCAGGTGTTCGACCTGTGCGACCGCATCGTCGTCTTCCGGCGCGGCCGCATCGTCGCCAATCTGCGCAAGGAAAACACCGACGGCAACGACATCGTCTCCTACATCACCGGCGCCAAGACCGGGGAGGCGGAACTCGCGGCCTGAACAGGGTGGTCACCCTGTTTTCTGGTGCGCTCGAAAAGTACCCTTGCCCCTTTCCCTCACGGGAAGGTGCCGACACAACTCTCTCGAACCCATCCCCTAGAGGAAATACCCATGACTGTTCGTTTCGCTCTCCTCGGCGCCGGCCGCATCGGCAAGGTCCATGCCCGCGCCGTCGGCTCCAACCCGCAGGCCAGACTGGTGGCCGTTGCCGATGCCTTTGAGAAGGCGGCGACCGAACTGGCAACCGCCTATGGCGCCGAAGTGCGCACCATCGACGCGATCGAGAAGGCCAAGGACATCGACGCCGTGGTCATCTGCACGCCGACCGACACCCATGCCGATCTGATCGAGCGTTTCGCCAAGGCCGGCAAGGCGATCTTCTGCGAGAAGCCCATCGATCTCAACGTCAAGCGTGTCGAGAAATGCCTGGCCGTGGTCGACAAGGCCAAGGCGACGCTGATGGTCGGTTTCAACCGCCGCTTCGATCCGCACTTCGCCGCCGTACGCAAGGCGATCGACGACGGCGCCATCGGCAAGGTGGAGATGGTCACCATCACTTCGCGCGATCCAGGTGCGCCGCCGGTCGACTACATCAAGCGTTCGGGCGGCATCTTTCGCGACATGACCATCCACGATTTCGACATGGCGCGCTTCCTGCTCGGCGAAGAGGTGGTCGCGGTCAGCGCCCATGCCTCGGTTCTGGTCGACAAGAAGATCGGTGAGGCCGGCGATTTCGATTCGGTCAGCGTCATCCTCGAAACCGCATCCGGCAAGCAGGCCGTCATCTCCAATTCGCGCCGCGCCACCTATGGCTACGACCAGCGCATCGAGGTGCATGGCTCCAAGGGCATGGTCGCCGCCGAGAACCAGCGGCCGGTGTCGATCGAGGTCGCCAATGAGAAGGGCTATACGCGCCCGCCGCTGCACGACTTCTTCATGACCCGCTATCTCGACGCCTACGCCATCGAGATTGCCGCTTTCATCACTGCTGCAACCTCGGGCAAGAAGGCATCGCCGAGCGGCGCCGACGGCCTCGTGGCGCTGAAGCTGGCCGATGCCGCGCTGAAGTCGGCGACATCAGGCAAGACCGTCCGTCTCGACAAGTAAGAACCGGAACCAAGGCACAGGAGCAGAGCGATGAGCACATCCGCCGATCGCAATTCGAACACGCGCGCCATCGTCACCGGCGGCGCGCAAGGCATCGGCTTTGCCGTCGCCGAAGCGCTGACCGACGAGGGCTGCAAGGCGCTGGCGCTCGTCGGCCGTTCGCAGGAGAAGGGCGACAAGGCTGTCGCCCACTTCAAGAAGGCAGGCGTCGATGCGATCTTCATCAGCGCCGACGTCTCGAAAGTGGCGGACTGCAAGCGTGCGGTGGCAACCGCGATCTCGCATTTCGGCACCATCAACGCGCTGGTCAACGCCGCCGCCACGTCCGCGCGTGGTTCACTTGTCGAAACTTCGGAAGAGGTGTTCGACCAGATTTTCCACACCAATGTGCGTGGTCCCTTCTTCCTGATGCAGGGCGTGGTGGCGCATCTGCTGGACAAGAAGGCGCCGGGCTCGATCGTCAACGTGCTCTCTATGTCGGCGCATTGCGGCCAGTCGTTCCTGGCGCCCTATTCATCGAGCAAGGGCGCGCTGGCGACACTGACCAAGAACGTCGCCAACGCCTATCGTTTCAACCGCGTCCGCTGCAACGCCGTGCTGCCGGGCTGGATGGACACCGAGGGTGAGGACATCGTGCAGAAGAAATGGCACGGCGCCTCCGACGACTGGCTGGCAAAGGCAGAGGCCGGCCAGCCGATGGGCCAACTGGTGAAGCCGGATCAGTTGGCGCGGCTGATCAGCTACATGGCCAGCCCGCAATCCGGCGTCATGACCGGCTCGCTGGTCGACTATGACCAGAACGTCGCGGGGACCTCGCCGGAGTAGCTTCAAACCCGGTTGCGGCAACATTGCCATTCCCATATAGTCACATAGTCATGATAGTCATGATAGTCATGATAGTCACGAGGGATGCGATGCTAACGTCATCCAAAGACACCAACTGGACGGTTGCCGGGGCAAAAGCCCGGCTCTCCGAGGTCATCGAGCGCGCACAGTCCTCGCCGCAGACGATCACCAAGAACGGCAAACCAAGCGTGGTTGTCGTCTCGGCCGAGGAATGGCAGCGCAAGATCGCACGCAAGGGTACGCTTGCCGAGTTCCTGCTGGACTCGCCGCTGCGCGGCGCCGATCTCGAGCTTGAACGTCAGCGCGACGAACCGCGTGACCTGCCGCTGTGAGACTGCTGCTCGACACGAGTGTCCTGTCCGAGGTGACGAGGCCAGCGCCTGACGCACGTGTCCTGGGCTGGCTGGACGAGCTTGATGAGGACCGCTCCTTCATCAGCGTAGTGTCGATCGCCGAGATCCGGCGCGGCGTCTCTCTGATGGATGAGGGCCGCAAACGCGAGGCGCTGGCCGAATGGCTCGCCCGGGACCTGCCCCAGCGCTTCGAACAGCGGGTTTTGCCGGTGAACGATGCGGTTGCCTTGGCCTGGGGCGACCTGATGGGTCTTGCGAAGCGCCGCGGTCGTGGTCTGTCGTCGATGGACGGCCTGATCGCAGCCACTGCGATTGCGCACGAGCTCACCTTGGCAACGTGCAATACGAAAGATTTCCAAGGCTTTGGGCTTGAACTCTTCGATCCATGGACGGCATGAGCCGCTCCGCGTTATACGTGTTGGCGATTGGCGAACCGCCGGCACTTCGTCATCCACGGGCGGAGCAAGGAGCGTGGCGACGCAGCGCAGACCCGAGGATCCATGCCGCGACTTCAGAGCGCTGCTACGGTCCAGAATTCTGCTCCGCCGCACTCCACGGCCCAGGTCACGGAATGGATCCCAGGGTCTCCGCGACGGAGCTTCGCTCCTGCTCCGCCCAGGGATGACGAAATCGCGAGGATTCGGCCCATCCCGAATTGTCTCCGCATACCCCACGTGACAAGCGCCTCGGCATCGACTATATGAACCTCATGATCAACCTGACCGCCACCTATTGGTACTTTACGAGCTCGCTGGCGGCGGGAGGATTGCGCTCGATCTGAAGATTGCAGCAACAAGTCCGAACAGCCGCCAGACCTGGCGGCTTTTTTGTATCAGCCGGCAGGTCTCCCTAAAAACAGGAGCAGAAAGCCGTGTTGACCACCACAGACGATCTTCGGGTCAAGGAAATCCGAGAATTGAGCACGCCGGACCAGGTGATGCGGGAGATCCCGCGCACGCTGACGGCAACGCGCACCGTGAGCGCATCACGCAACGCCACCCATGCCATCTTGAACGGCACCGACGACCGGCTGCTTGTCATCGTCGGCCCGTGTTCGATCCACGACCCGGTCGCGGCCGTTGACTATGCCAGCCGGCTAGTGGCGCTGCGCGAGACCCTGTCCGACCGGTTGGAGATCGTCATGCGGGTCTATTTCGAAAAGCCGCGCACGACTGTCGGCTGGAAGGGCCTTATCAACGATCCCGATCTCGACGGCAGCTTCAACATCGACAAGGGGCTGCGGATGGCGCGCAACGTGCTGTCGGCGGTCAACAATCTCGGCCTGCCCTCGGCCACCGAATTTCTCGACATGACGACGCCGCAATACATTGCCGACCTCGTCGCCTGGGGCGCCATCGGCGCGCGCACCACCGAGAGCCAGATCCACCGCGAACTGGCTTCCGGCCTGTCCTGCCCGGTCGGCTTCAAGAACGGCACCGACGGCAATCTGAGGATCGCGGCCGAGGCGGTGAAATCCGCCGCCCAGCCGCATCATTTCATGGCGGTCACCAAGGGCGGACGCAGCGGCATTGCGACTACTACCGGCAATGAGGACTGCCACGTCATCCTGCGCGGCGGCGTTCAGCCGAATTACGATGCGGCGAGCGGCGAGGCGGCCTCGGTCGAACTTGCCCGCATCGGCGTCGCCCCCCGTCTGATGATCGATGTCAGCCACGCCAACTCGAGCAAGAAGCCGGAGAACCAGCCGAAGGTGGCGGCCGATGTCGCCGGCCAGGTGGCAGCAGGGGACGAGCGTATCATCGGCGTCATGATCGAGAGCAATCTCGTCGCCGGCCGGCAGGACGTGGTATCAGGCAAGCCGCTGGTCTATGGCCAGAGCATCACAGATGGCTGCATCGACTGGGCGACCACAGAGACGGTGCTGCACGGCCTCGCCGGCGCCGTAGAATGGCGCCGCTCAGCCCGCCGCGCCATGATGGAGAGCCGGCCGGGCGCCGCCTGATACGAGGCGATGCGGGGAGGGCGGCGGTTCGAAATCCAGCCAGGATTGCGCCGCCCCAAAATGCATGTCGCCCAGAAGTGTGCCGCGGTTCTGGGGACAACGACATGCATCAAACAAAGGCTTTAGGGTCTGAGGATCGCCGAGTCGATCTGCATCGAAACGAAGTCGATTTGCGGCGTTCGGCAACGCAGCGCGCACTGCGGCTCCCCTTGCACCCCGGCAACCGGTCTGCTAAATACTGAACCACATGGTTCAGTATACCGACTTGGACTCCTCGTTCGCCGCGCTCTCGGACGCCACCCGGCGTGGCGTTCTGGAGCAGCTCGGACGCGCAGATGCTTCGATCACCGAGCTTGCCGGAAAATTCCAAATGACCCTCACGGGCATGAAGAAGCACGTCGGCGTCCTGGAGCAGGCGGGGCTCGTCACCACGCAGAAGGTTGGCCGCGTGCGGACCTGCAAGCTCGGCCTGCGCGGACTGGAGGAAGAGGCGGCCTGGATCGAGCGGCACCGCCTGCTCTGGGACGCACGCTTCAACGAGTTGGACAAGGTTGTCGAGGAATTGAAACGGAAGGAGAAAGCCGATGCGCCAAAGAACCGAGAGTGAGCCCACGAACAGCCGCACCACGGTCGAACGGAAGTCCGAACGGGAGCTGGTCGTCACGCGAACGGTCAACGGTCCGGCGCGCATCGTGTTCGAGGCGTGGACCAAGCCCGAGCTGTTCAAGCAGTGGTGGGTGCCGAAGTCGATGGGCATGTTCCTGCGTTCATGCGAGATGGATGCTCGTACCGGAGGCAGGTACCGCCTGGTGTTCGGCCACGACGACTCGGACCTTCACGAATTCTTCGGCAGGTATATCGAAGTGACACCCCACTCACGCCTGGTCTGGACCAATGAGGAAGGTGGTGACGGTGGACCCGTCACCACGCTGACCTTCGAGGAAAAGGGTGGCAAGACGCTGCTGGTCATGCACGAACTCTATCCCTCGAAGGAGGCTCTCGACGCGGCCGGTACCGGGGCGGCGGATGCGATGGGCGAGACGTTCGAGCAATTGGACGAGCTTCTCGTCGTCTTGGGCGAGGGCGTGAGGCGGTCATGACGTCATCGGTCTCGCGGACGGGGTAGCTGCCGCCCTCGACGACGAAAAGACCGGGACAGTGATCCGCAAGCGCCGCGCCGAGGCGAAGAAACGCGGCGTCATCGCTTGATCGGGATCACGCTGCCCTCAACCCTTCCCATGCCGTAAACACCGAGACCGCAAACAGCAGCAGTCCGGCCGCCCGGCCCGCAAAAGCGGTCGCCCGCGGATTGGCCACCAGCAGATTGCGGCTGCGGCCGGCGGTGATGGCGAGCCCGCCATAGATGGCGGCCTGCGTCAGCATCGTCAGCAAGCCCATGACCGTCGCCTGCATCCAGATCGGGCCGTAATCCGGCTTCAGGAACTGCGGATAGACGGCAAATATGAAGAGATAGGCCTTCGGGTTGATCAGGCAGGTCACCAGTCCCTGGCGAAAGGCCTTCCAGGCCGTACGGCTGCCGGCGGGCCCGTCGTGGCCGACGGTGATGGAACTGCGCATCAGCGAGATGCCGATGAAGGCCATGTAGGCGGCGCCGGCTATCAGCAGCGGCTTGTACAGGATCGGTACGAAATGCATCAGCAGGCCGACGCCGATGGCGCCGTTCAGCGTGTGCACGATGCCGCCGACCATGATGCCACCGGTGGCGGCGAGGCCCCGGTCGCGGCCGCCGGTGAGCGCATTGGCAAGCACGAACAGCATGTCCATGCCGGGTACGATGATGATGCCGGACAGCAGGATAAAGAACAGCCAGAGATTTTCCGTGTAGCTCATGTCAGTTGCCTGTCGCTTCCTGCTGGGGTGCCGTGGAGGAATTTGTTGATTTTCAACCCGATAGGCAGTCCAATAAATCATCCCAACTGACGGGGATGTGTCAGTAGCGTTCATCAGGGAGAGGAAATGCGCAAGGCGTCGCGGCTGTTCGAGATTATCCAGATCCTGCGGCTGGCGCGGCAGCCGGTGACGGCAGCCATGATCGCCGGGCAGCTGGAAGTCACGATGCGTTCGATCTATCGCGACATCGCCGCACTGCAGGCGATGCGCGTGCCGATCGAAGGCGGGCGCGGTATCGGTTATATATTGCGGCCCGGCTTCGACCTGCCGCCGCTGATGTTTTCGATCGAGGAGATGGAGGCGATCGTCCTGTCGCTGGCGCTGCTGGAGCGCACGGGAGACAGCGAGCTCAAGCAGGCGGCCAAGCGCGTCAGCGCCAAGATCGCCGGCGCCGTGCCGCCGCCGTTGCGCCAGGCGTTCGACGCCAACGCACTGCATGTCTGGGGGTTCGCTGCACCGGCAATCGGCACCATCGATCTGGCGCTGGTGCGCCGCGCAATCCGCGACGAGGAAAAGCTCGACCTGTCCTATCGCGACGAAATCGGCCGCGCCTCCGAGCGGCTGATCCGTCCGATCGCGCTGATCTACTATTCAGAGACCGCCAACATCGTCGCCTGGTGCGAATTGCGCCAGGCCATCCGCAATTTCCGCAGCGACCGCATCGCGGATTGCCGGGCGACCGGGCTGCGCTTCAAGGGCGAAGGCGATCGCCTGCGGCAGGTCTGGGTCAGTGGCTGGGAGGCGAACGCTGTCGCTGGCGGCTGAAGCGGATCTTACCGCACATCCACCCAGCGCTTCTCCTCGAACGACCTCGCCATCGCATGCACGGTGCGCTCGATCTCCAGCCCTTCGGCAAATTCGATGACCCGTGCCGGCTTGCCGGCAAGCCGCGTCAGCAATTCGTGGCACTCGATGATCTTGAGGTCGTTGAAACCGAGGCCATGGCCAGGCGCCGGGAGGAAGGCGTCGTAAGGCTTGTGGTGCGGCGCGACCAGTATGGTGCGGTAGCCCTGTTCGGTCGGGCGATCGGCGGTGACATAGAGCTGGATTTCGTTCATCCGCTCCTGGTCGAACAGGATCGATCCCTTGGAGCCGAAAATCTGGATGGCGATGCGGCCCTTGCGGCCCCAGGCCGAGCGGTTGACCAGCAGCGTGCCGGCAATGCCGTTTTCCAGATGCATCAGCACGCTGGCGATGTCGTAGGTCTCGACGGCGCGGCGGCCGCCGGCGGCCAGCTTGCGGTCGGCATACGGCTTGGCCATGTCACAGATGACTTTTGCGACGCGGCCGAACAGCGTCGAGACCAGCGACAGCGGATGCACGGCGAAATCGTCGAGCGCGCCATAGCCGGATGCGGCCTCATGCTTCCAGAAGAACAGCGCTTCGGGGTCGGCCATGAAGTCCTCGTCCATCTCGATGCGCAGATGGTTGACCTCGCCGATGATCTTTTCCTCGAGCAGCGCGCCGATGTGGCGGATGGCCGGGCTCTGTATGTAGTTGTAGCCAAGGGCTGCGACCTTGCCGGACTTCTTCGCCGCGGCCGCCATCGCCGCTGCTTCGGCAAAGCTCGGCGCCATCGGCTTTTCGCACCACAGATGCTTGCCGGCTTCGAGAATGGCGATGGCCATTTCCGGATGGAACTGGTTGGGCGTGGTCAAGGAGACGATGTCGACCTCGGGGTCGTTGACGACCGCGCGCCAGTCGCCGGACGCCTTGGCGAAGCCGAACTCGCCGGCCTTGCGCTTGGCCAGCTCCTCGTTGACCTCGCCGAGATGGACCAGCTTCGGCTTGGCGACATAGGGAAAGACGGCCCCGACGGCGCTCCACGCAATGGCGTGGCATTTGCCCATGAAACCCGTGCCGATAAGACCAACGCCGACCATTTCTTTCTCCCAATACCTGAAGCGATCGATGGATGAATTAGTCCATTTCTTCTCCGAATGGAATGTCTGCCTCATTTTTTATGGCCTTCTTGCGCAGGCTCGCTATGATGGGGCAGAGAGGACGTCACTTGAGTTAAAGAGAGCATGATGTCGTCCGAAAACCGCTGCACACTTTTCGGCATCATGCTCTAGATGAGCTTGGACGGGGCGACGATGGACGAACGGGTACCTCGCGACTTCGAGACGCTGCGCGCCACGATCCTCGATCGCCGTGAAACCTTGCCCAAGCGCATCGCCCAGATCGCCGCCTATGCGCTCGACAATCCCGATGACATCGCCTTCGGCACCGCCGCCAGCATCGCCGCTTCGGCGGGCGTGCAGCCGTCCACCTTGATCCGCTTTGCCCAGCAACTAGGCTTCGACGGCTTCACCAGCCTGCAGCAGGTGTTTCGCGAGCGGCTGCGCGAGCGCAATTCCTCTTATGACGAACGCCTGCAGGCGTTGCGCGCCAAGGCCGATGCGGGTGCTGGACACCGAGCCATCTTCGACGGCTTCGTCGCCGCCGCCAGCACTTCGCTCAACGATATTTCGCGAACGCTCGACGAGGCGCATCTGGAAGACGCGATCTCGCTGCTGGCCAAGGCCGAGACCATCTATGTCCTGGCCAAGCGGCGCTCCTACCCGGTGGCAAGCTATATCGCCTATGCCTTGGGCAAACTGAAGATCCGCAACCAGCTGATCGAATCCGCCGCCGGCCTCAATGCCGAAATGGTCGCCTTCGCCACCCCGGCGGACGCCGTCATCGCCATCAGCTTCTCGCCCTACGCACCGGCCACCATCGAGGAAGCCCGCACCATTTCCGAACAGGGCGTGCCGATCGTCGCCATCACCGACAGTTCGTTTTCGCCACTCGCCCAGTTCGCCAAGGTCTGGTTCGAGGTCGCCGAGGCCGATTTCGCCGGCTTCCGCTCGCTGTCGGCCACCATGGCGCTGGCCATGGCGCTCACCGTCGGCGTCGGCGAGAAGCGGCGCAGCACGGGCAAGAAGCGCAAAGCCTAGGCCGGCGCCGGGCGCTCGAATTCCCGGAAGGAATGCTCATTCCATATTGACTATGGATTGGAATTATTATTTCATATTCCCGGCGCCACGCTGCCGCTCGCGCGTGTCCCCCAACTACGTTGCTCAAGACAACAAGACCGACGGGAGGTTCCAATGAGCGAAGCCGTGGACGCCAAACAGGCGACGCTCGATGTCATCACCATCGGTCGCGCTTCCGTGGACCTTTACGGCCAGCAGATCGGCTCGCGGCTGGAGGACATCACCTCCTTTGCCAAATCGGTCGGCGGCTGCCCGGCCAACATCTCGGTTGGCACGGCGAGACTAGGCCTGCGCTCGGCGCTGCTCACCCGCGTCGGCGACGAGCAGATGGGCCGCTTCATCCGCGAGCAGCTGCGGCGCGAAGGCGTCAATGTCGATGGGCTGAAGACCGACAAGGAACGGCTGACGGCTCTGGTGCTGCTTTCGGTCGAGAGCGAAGGCGTCTCGCCGATGATCTTTTATCGCAGCGACTGCGCCGACATGGCGCTCGCCGAAGAAGATATCGATGAAGCCTTCATCGCCTCGGCCCGCTCGATCGTCGTCACCGGCACGCATTTTTCCCGGCCCAACAGCGACGCCGCCCAGCGCAAGGCGATCCGCATCATCAAGGCCAGGGGCGGCAAGGTGGTGTTCGACATCGACTACCGCCCCAACCTCTGGGGGCTCGCCGGCCATGCCGAAGGTTTTGAGCGCTATGTCAAATCCGACCGCGTCTCAGCCCAGCTGAAGACGGTGCTGCCCGATTGCGACCTCATCGTCGGCACCGAGGAAGAGATCATGATCGCCTCGGGCGCCGACGATTGCCTGAGCGCGCTGAAGACGATCCGCGCGCTGTCCAAGGCAACCATCGTACTGAAGCGCGGCGCCATGGGCTGCATCGTCTATGACGGGCCGGTCAGCGACGATCTGGAAGACGGTATCGTCGGCAAGGGCTTTCCGATCGAGATCTATAATGTGCTCGGCGCGGGCGATGCCTTCATGTCCGGTTTTCTGCGCGGCTGGCTCGGTGGCGAAAACCTGGCAACGGCGGCGACCTGGGCCAATGCCTGCGGCGCTTTCGCCGTGTCGCGGCTGCTCTGCGCGCCGGAATATCCGACCTTCGAGGAATTGCAGTTCTTCCTCAGGAACGGCAGCAAGCACCTCGCTCTGCGCAAGGACGAGGCGATCAACCACATCCATTGGGCGACGACCCGCCGCCGCGATATCCCCTCGATGATGGCGCTCGCCTGCGACCACCGTGTGCAGCTTGAGGACGTCGCGGCAAAGACCGGCGCCGATCCGGCGCGCATCCGCGATTTCAAGGTGCTGGCGGTCAAGGCTGCGGCGAAAGTCGCCGCCGGCCGCGACGGCTATGGCATGCTGATCGACGAGAAGCATGGCCGCGAAGCGATGTTCGAATTCGCCCGCCACCCCTTTGCCTGGCTCGGCCGTCCCGTCGAACTGCCGGGCTCGCGGCCGCTGCGCTTCGAGTTCTCGCAGGACATCGGCTCGCAACTGGTGGAATGGCCGGTCGACCACTGCATCAAATGCCTGTGCTTCTATCACCCCGACGATCCGGCAGCGCTCAAGGAAGAGCAGCAGCAGAAGCTGCGCTCGCTGTTCGAAGCCGCGCGGAAGGTCGGCCGGGAGCTTCTGGTCGAGATCATCGCCGGCAAGCACGGCAAGCTCGATGACACGACGATCCCGCGCGCCCTGGAAGAACTCTATGCGCTTGGCATCAAGCCGGACTGGTGGAAGCTCGAACCGCAGGCGTCGGCCGGCGCCTGGGCCAAGATCGAAGCGGTGATCCTGAAGCATGATCCGTGGTGCCGCGGCGTCGTGCTGCTGGGCCTCGAAGCGCCGCAGGACGAACTGGAAGCGGCCTTTGCCGCCACCGCCAAGGCGCCGATCGTCAAGGGCTTTGCCGTCGGCCGCACCATCTTCGTCCACGCCGCGGAACAATGGCTGGCCGGCAAGATGACGGATGACGAGGCTATCGCCGACATGGCCGCGCGCTTCGAACAGTTGACCGAAGCGTGGCTTGCCGCGCGTGGCCGTAAAGCAGCATAAAGGCGCGGCAAGAGGACTGCGGAGGAAAACACCATGAGCAAGACAATCCGCCTGACCATGGCGCAGGCGCTGACCCGCTTTCTGAGCAAGCAGATGACCGAGATCGACGGCAGAAGAGTGCCCATCTTCGGCGGTGTGTGGGCGATCTTCGGTCACGGCAATGTCGCCGGCATCGGCGAGGCGCTGTACCAGCTGCGCGACGAATTGCCGACCTTCCGCGCCCACAATGAGCAGGCGATGGCGCATGCGGCGATCGCCTATGGCAAGGCCAATTTCCGCCGCCGCTTCATGGCCGCGACCTCTTCGATCGGCCCCGGTGCGCTCAACATGGTGACGGCGGCGGCGCTCGCCCACGTAAACAGGTTGCCCGTCCTGTTTTTGCCGGGCGATGTCTTCGCCAACCGCATCCCCGATCCGGTGCTGCAGCAGGCCGAGGACTTTTCCGACGGCACCGCGACGGTCAATGACTGCTTCCGTCCGGTGTCGCGCTATTTCGACCGCATCACCCGTCCCGAGCAGATCATCCCGGCATTGGCGCGGACCATGCAGGTGCTGACCGATCCCGCGGAATGCGGCCCGGTGACGCTGTCGCTCTGCCAGGACGTGCAGGCCGAGGCCTATGACTATCCCGAGAGCTTTTTCGCCGAGCGCGTCTGGCACCAGCGCCGGCCGCGTCCGGACCGGCATGAATTGGCGGCGGCGGTCACCGCGCTGAAGGGTGCGAAAAAACCGCTGATCATCGCCGGCGGCGGCGTGCTGTATTCGCAGGCTTCGGATGAACTGGCGAAATTGGCCGAGAGCGCCGGCATTCCGGTCTGCGAGACGCAAGGCGGCAAATCCTCGCTGCCCGACACACATCCGCTCAACATGGCGGCAGTCGGCGTCACCGGCACGTCCGCGGCCAACCGGCTGGCGGAAGAGGCCGATGTCGTGCTGGCGATCGGCACCCGCCTGCAGGATTTCACCACCGGCTCATGGGCGCTGTTCAAGAATTCCGGCAAGACCATCATCGGACTCAACGTGCAGCCTTTCGATGCCGGCAAGCATCGTGCGCTGCCGCTGGTCGCCGACGCGGCCGAAGGGCTTGTCGAACTCGGTGCGGCGCTGGGGGGCTGGAAAGCACCGGCGACATGGACCGACAATGCGACCCGGGGCAAGAAGGCCTGGCAGGCCGAAGCCTCCAAGGTGACGGCGTCGACCAACGCCGCCTTCCCCTCGGATGCGCAGGTGATCGGCGCCGTGCAGCGCGCGCTGGGGTCCGGCGTGACCTTGCTGAATGCGTCGGGGGGCCTGCCGGGCGAACTGCATAAACTCTGGCAGGCGGGCGCGCCCGGCTCGTACCATGGCGAATATGGCTTCTCGACCATGGGCTACGAGATTGCCGGCGGGCTCGGCGCCAAGATGGCCAAGCCCGACCAGGAGGTCGTCGTAATGGTCGGGGACGGCTCCTACCTCATGATGAATTCCGAAATCGCCACGTCGGTGATGCTTGGCCTGAAGCTGACCATCGTGGTGCTCGACAACAGGGGTTATGGCTGCATCAACCGGCTGCAGATGGCCACCGGCGGCGCCAACTTCAACAACCTCCTGAAGGACGCGCGCCACGAGATCTTGCCCGACATCGACTTCGCGGCGCATGCGGCCAGCATGGGCGCTATTGCCGAGAAGGTGCCGTCGATCACCGGCCTGGAGACCGCGCTGCAAAAGTCGAAAACCAACGACCGCACCACCGTGCTGGTCATCGACACCGACCCGCTGATTTCCACCGATGCCGGCGGCCATTGGTGGGATGTCGCGGTGCCGGAAGTCTCCGCACGGCCGCAGGTCAACGCAGCCCGCAAGGCCTATGACGAAAAGCGGCAGATGCAGACTATTGGCGATTGATGCTAAGTCAGCGCTGCCCCCTACCTCCCCCTTGTGGGGAGGTCGGACCGAAGGTCCGGGTGGGGGTCTGGCGCCGCACCCCACCCCGCTGCTTCGCAGCGACCCTCCCCACAAGGGGGAGGGTGAACAAGAAACCGGAGCTAAAACTTGAAAGCCAAACTGGGCATGTCCCCCATTGCGTGGTGGAACGATGATCTTGCCGAACTCAGCGACGACGTCTCGCTGGAAGAGTGCCTGCGCCAGTCGCGCTCGGCAGGTTTCACCGGCATGGAAATGGGCCGGCGTTTCCCAAACGACCCCGAAATCATGCTGCCGATCCTGAAGCAGGCCGACGTGACGCTGTGCGGCGGCTGGTTCTCCGGCACCCTGGTTGATGAGGACATGGGCAGGAACAAGGATCGCATCCAGCCGATGATCGACCTGTTCAAGGCGGTGAATGCGCCTTGCATCGTCTATGGCGAGGTCGGCCGCTCGATCCAGGGCGATCGCTCCAGGCCTCTCGCCACCAAGCCGAAATTGTCGAACGACGAGATGAGGGCCTATGCCAGGCGCCTCACCGAATTCGGCGAATGGTGCGCCGAGCAAGGCATGCCGCTGTCCTATCACCATCACATGGCGGCAGTGGTCGAGACTGAGCCGGAGCTCGATGCCTTCATGCGCCATTCCGGCGAAGGCATTCCGTTGCTGCTCGATGCAGGGCATCTCGCCTTTGCCGGCGGCGACGTGCTGCGCGCCATCGACAACCACCACAAGCGGATCAGCCATGTCCATGTGAAGGATGTGCGCATGGGCGTGATCGACGGGCTCGACCGCACAAAGCAGTCCTTTCTCGACGCCGTGGCGCTCGGTGCCTTCACGGTGCCTGGCGACGGTTCGCTCGATTTCGGCGCCATCGTGCAGCGCTTCGCCGACCATGGCTATGAAGGCTGGTTCGTCGTCGAGGCCGAGCAGGACCCGAAGAAGAACCCGCCGCTCAAGATGGCGCAGGTCGGCCACAAGGAATTGATGCGGGTGATGACGGCGGCCGGCTACACGGTGGAAACGCAGGGTTTTCCCAATGCCTGAGGCGATCCGATGAAGGATTACGAGCACCCGTTCTTCCGGCCGCTGTGGCGGCGCGTTGCCGTCGTCGCCGTCTGCGTGATCTGGGCCGGAATAGAATTCGCCTCCGGCACCCCATTCTGGGGCATCATTGCGCTCGGCTTTGCCGCCTACGCCGTCTGGCAGTTCTTCTATCTTTACAAGCCGGTGGAGGAGAGCAAGGCTGCGCCTGATCGACCGAAGACCGGCGAAGCGAAGGCGGACGCCGAACCGAAGGAATGAAGCGGCCGTGGCTCGGAAGGGCTTGCGGGTCGGACACTGGACACCTGGCGTATCGCCTACGTCGGTGATTGGCCGGAACGTCCCTCGCTTCGTCATCCTAGGGTCTTCGCGACGGAGCTTCGCTCCTGCTTCGCCCTAGGATGACGAAGTTGAGAGGCCGACCTCGAAGACTTGCGATAGGAGAGACAAAACATGTCGAAACTGCTCGTCAAAGCCGACAAGGGCCATGGCCGCGTCGCGCATGTCACGCCCAAAAGCGCCGGATGGACCTATGTCGGCTTCGACCTGCACCGGCTGAAGCCGGGCGAGACCGCATCCGGCAAGACGCAGGATCGCGAAGTGTGCCTGGTGTTCGTCACCGGCAAGGGCACGGCAAAGGCGGGCGGCCAGGAACTCGGCCTGCTCGGCGAGCGCATGTCGCCCTTCGAGGGCAAGCCGTGGTCGGTCTATATTCCGGAGGGTTCGGACTGGTCGGTCACCGCCGACACCGATCTCGAGCTCGCGGTTTGCTCGGCGCCGGGCCTGGGCGGCGGCTTGCCCGTTCGCGTCATCGCACCCGACGACCTCGGCCAGGAGACTCGGGGCAAAGGCACCAACACGCGCTACGTCACCAACATATTGCCCGAGGGTAAGCCGGCCGACTCGCTGCTGGTGGTCGAGGTCATCACGCCCGGCGGCCACACATCGAGCTACCCGCCGCACAAGCACGACCAGGACAATCTGCCTGCCGAATCCTATCTCGAGGAAACCTACTACCACCGCCTCAACCCGCCGCAGGGTTTTGCCTTCCAGCGCGTCTACACCGACGCCGACAAGACCGGCGCCCGCGAGCTGGACGAAGCCATGGCGATCGAGGACGGCGATGTTGTGCTGGTGCCCAAGGGCTATCACCCCTGCGCCGCCTGCCACGGCTACGACCTCTATTACCTCAACGTCATGGCCGGGCCGAAGCGGACGTGGAAGTTCCACAACGCGCCCGAGCACGAGTGGCTGACGAAGGCCTGATCGGCCTTCGCTTGCGCCGGAAGCGGTTGGTCCAGCAGCAAAAAATCGTCGGCTAACGATCCATGGGGTCGATTTGCCTTCGAAAACCCGCATAAGCTTCGTCAATCCGTCATGGAAATCACCTATGGCAGCGGGCTGACGAGGATTTTTTCGATGCGCTACGCCATCTATTTCACCCCAAGGCAGGACGAGCCGTTGGCGCGGATCGCCGCCAACTGGCTGGGCCGCGACCCCTTTGGCGCCGCCACCAGGCCGGTCGAGGCGGTGGGCGAGCTGTCGGCGGCCGAAGTCGCCTTTCACACCGCATCGGCGCGGCGCTACGGTTTTCATGCGACGCTGAAAGCGCCCTTCCGGTTGGCCGCCAACGAAACCGAAAGCTCGTTGCGCGCGGCGCTGGACGCCTTTGCCGAAGCAACGCCGACGGTCACCATCCCGCGCCTGGTCGTCAGCCAGATCGATGGTTTCTTCGCTTTGATGCCGGAAGGCCCGCTGCCGCCGCTCCACCGTTTCGCCGATGATGTCGTGCTTAGCTTCGACCGTTTTCGCGCGCCGCTCACCGAGGCCGAGATCGAGCGGCGCAGCCCGGATTCGCTGAAGCCGGCCGAGTTCCGCAATCTCTGCCAGTGGGGCTATCCCTATGTGTTTGAGACCTTTCGCTTCCACATGACACTGTCCGGCCGGGCCGGGCCGCAGGAAAGCCAACGTCTGCGCGCGGCAATTGACAGCCTGTTCGCCGATGTGCTGCAGCAGCCGGTGCTGGTGGATGCGCTGACGCTGTTCATCGAAACCGAACCGGGCGCTCCGTTCATGGTGCTTTCGCATCATGCGCTCGTCCGCCGCGCTGCCCGAAAAACCGCCTGACCGCAATTCGTCCGAGTAAGCAAGGACTGCCTGAATGACCGCCGAAACTGTTCTCCACAACGCCCGCATCGTGCTTGCCGACGAGATCGTCGAAGGGTCGCTCGTGCTGCGCGACGGTTTTATCTCCGGCGTCGACGCCGGCACCGGCCACACCGGCGGGAGCATGGGCGGCGAGGACATGGGCGGCGACTACATCATTCCCGGCCTGGTCGAGCTGCACACTGACCATCTCGAAGGCCACTATGCGCCGCGCCCGAAAGTGCGCTGGAACCCGATCGCCGCCGTCCTTGCCCATGACGCGCAGGTGGCCACCGCCGGCATCACCACCGTGCTCGACGCTTTGCGTGTCGGCATGGACGAGGACGCGGATATTACCTCCGACGACATCCGCAAGCTCGCCGGCGCGATCGAGGACAGCGTCGCGAAAGACCGGTTGCGGGCCGACCATTTCCTGCACCTGCGCTGCGAGGTCTCGGCGCCGGATTGCTTGCGGGCTTTCGCCAATTTCGATGGCGACGAGCGGGTCAAGCTGGCCTCGCTGATGGACCATGCGCCGGGACAGCGTCAGTTCGTCAATCTCGAGACCTACGCCCATTACTATCAGCGCAAGCTGAAATTGACCGATCGCGACTTCCAATTGTTCTGCGAAAAGCGGATGTCGGAATCGGCGAAGAATTCGGGACCGAACCGGGTGGCGATATCAGCCGCCTGCAACGAGCGGGGCATTGTGCTGGCGAGCCATGACGACGCCACATCAGGCCATGTCAACGAGGCGATCGAGCAGGGCGTGCGCGTCGCGGAATTCCCGACCACGCTGGAAGCCGCCAAGGCCTCGAAGGATGCCGGGCTCGGCGTACTGATGGGCGCGCCCAACGTCATGCGCGGCTCCTCGCATTCGGGCAATGTCTCGGCTCGCACGCTGGCCGGCGACGGCCTGCTCGACATACTGTCGTCCGACTACATTCCCTTCAGCCTGATCCAGTCGGCCTTCTTCCTCGGCGACGTCGTCGAGGGCATTTCCCTACCGCAGGCGGTTGCGATGGTGTCGAAGAATCCGGCCGAGGCGATCGGCCTCAACGACCGCGGCGTCATCGAACAGGGCCGCCGCGCCGATCTGGTGCGTGTGCGCGTCGACGACCATGTGCCGGTCGTGCGCACTGTCTGGCGCCAAGGGCGCCGGGTCGCCTGATGGTCTCGGCGTCGATCGAGCGCGAACTCAGCAGCGAGGCCTTTCCGCTCCGCAACGGCGTGTTTGTCGCCGTCGTCGGCCCGAGCGGCGCCGGCAAGGACACGGTAATCGGCTATGCCCGCACCTTGTTTGCCGACGAGACGAGGCTGGAGTTCGTCCGCCGGGTCATCACCAGGCCGAGCGATGCGGCAAGCGAGGATCACGACACGCTGGCTGACGCGGCCTTTGCCGAGGCCCAGGCCGACGGCGCTTTCGCCATTTCCTGGGAGGCGCACGGCCTGCGCTACGGCATTCCGGCCGATGTCGACTGGTCCATCGCCAATGGCCATGTCGCGGTGGCCAATGTCTCGCGCGCAGTCATCCCGGTGCTGCGGGAGCGCTATGCCAATCTGGCTGTCGTCGAGATCACCGCCTCGCCGGAAATCCTCGCCGTGCGTCTCGCCCAGCGCGGCCGCGAATCGCGCGGCGAAGTGCTGGCTCGGCTCGCCCGCAGCGCCAATATCGCTTTGTCCGGCTCCGGCGTCACCTCGATCGACAATGGCGGCCGGCGCGAAGCCGCCGGAGAACGCTTCGCCGAGGTGCTGCGCAAGGCGATGGCCTTCTCGGATATATCCGGCGTGATGTAGCGCTACTCGGCCGCGACAGTCTTGCGGCTGGCATCGAGCATCAGCCGCCTTGCGCGGAACACGCCCCATTGCTGGTCGACCAGCACGCCGATCAGGATCACGCCGCCCATCACCGCGAAGTTGAGCGAGGACGGAATGCCGAGCAGATTGACCAGGTTCTGCAACTCCTGCAGCAGCACGGTGCCCAGGATGACGCCGACCAGCGAGCCTTCGCCGCCGCGCAGCGAGAAGCCGCCGAGAACGGCGGCGGCAATGGCGTAGAGTTCGTAGAACTGGCCGTGGCTGGCCGGCGAGATCGAGCGCGTGTACATGGCGAAATAGATCGCCGACAGCGCCGTCAGCACGCCGCAGATGACATAGGCGGCCATGACGACACGGCCGGTGCGAATTCCTGAATATTTCGCCGCCTCTTCGTTCTTGCCGATGGCATAGAGGTAGCGTCCGAACACCGAGCGGTGCAGCACCACCCACATGACGATCGAAATGACGATCAGTGCGATGAAGCTGTTGGGCACGCCATAGCTGCGGCCCGCAGTGAGGAATTCGAGCTCGGGAAAATTCTGGCCGAAGGCGAAGCCGGCGGTGCCGTCGGCGGTATAGAAACGGGCGACCCCGCGATAGATCAAAAGGCCGCACAGCGTCACCACGAAGGGCTGCAATTTCAGCCTTGTGATCAGC
The DNA here is from genome assembly GCF_040323735.1 of Mesorhizobium sp. M0029. NCBI lineage: Bacteria > Pseudomonadati > Pseudomonadota > Alphaproteobacteria > Hyphomicrobiales > Phyllobacteriaceae > Mesorhizobium > Mesorhizobium sp. M0029. The sequence goes on along the minus strand of NZ_JAMYVF010000010.1, from coordinate 203,748 downwards.
CAGCCATGCGCCAGCCCGATGATGCCGCCCAGCACTAGGATCAGCGGCAGCGCCACCGGCCATGGCATGTCGCGCACGGCGATGAAATCGATGAACAGCGTGCCGAGCAGCGCCACCAGCGATCCCACCGACAATTCGATGCCGCCGGTGATGATGACGAAGGCCTGGCCGATGGCGAGGATCCCGAACAGGCCGATCAGGTTCGAGGTGTTGGCGAGGTTGATCGGTAAAAGGAAGCGCGGGTTGATGGCGGTCACCACGGCGCCGACCACCAGGATCAGGATCAGCAGGCCGAGATCTTTTTTGCTCATCGTCTTCTCCCCAATGCGCCGGACCGGCAATCGCCTGAAGCCCGCTAGTTTGCCGGCTTGCCGACCGCCAGCAACAGCACGTTTTCCTGGCTGAATTGTTCCTTGTCGAGAATGCCCGAGATCTGGCCCTCATGCATGACGGCGATGCGGTCGGACACGCCGATCACCTCTTCCATGTCGCTGGAGATCATCAGCACGGCGACGCCGGCATCGGCCAAGGCTCGCATCAGCCCGTAAATCTCGGCCTTGGCGCCGATATCGATGCCGCGCGTAGGCTCATCGAGGATCATCACCTTCGGGTTCATCGCCAGCCATTTGCCCAGCACCACCTTTTGCTGGTTGCCGCCCGACAGCGTACCGGTGCGCGTCTGCACCGACGGCGCTTTGATGCCGAGATTCGCCTTCTGCTTCTCTGCGGTGGCGGCCTCGGAGCTTGCCGACACCAGCTTACGCTTAGCATGCCCCGGCAGGTTGGGCAGCGAGATGTTCTGCGCGATCGACAGGTCAAGCAAAATGCCGGTCAGCTTGCGGTCTTCCGGGACGAGAAAAATGCCATGCGCGACCGCATCGGCCGCCGAACCCAGCACGAGCGGCTTGCCGTCGAGTTCGAGCCCACCGCCAAGCGTGCTGTCGATGCCGAAGAACACCCGCGCCAGTTCGGTGCGGCCGGAACCGACAAGACCGGCAAGGCCGAGGATTTCACCGCGCCTGATGTCGAGGTCGACCGGCCGGGCAGGGTAGGCGGGGGTGCGGATGGCTTTGGCCGAGAGAGCCGTGGCGCCCGGCGCCCGAGCCGCCTCGGAGGCCTTCTCGCGCTCCTTCAGCATGCGGCCGATCATCAGCTTGACCATCTGGTCGTGGTTGATGGCGCTCTTCGGCAAGGTGCCGGCCAGCATGCCGTCGCGCAGCACCACGACGCGGTCGGCGACGCGCTCGACCTCATGCAGCCGGTGCGAAATGAAGATGACGCTGATGCCATCGGCCTTCAGCGCCTTGATGACGTCGAGCAGCTTGTCGGTTTCGGCAAGCGGCAGGCTCGATGTCGGCTCGTCGAGGATGACCAGCCGGGCCTTGATCGACAGCGCCTTGGCGATCTCGACCATCTGCTGCTGGGCAAGCGACAGCGAGGCAACCGGCGTATCGGCGGAAAAGTTGGCGCCGACACGCTTCAGCAGCGGCGCCACCATTTCGCGCAGCTTGGCGCGGTCGACCAATCTCAGCGGCCCGCCGCGCAACGGCTCGCGGCCGAAGAAGATATTGGCGGCAACATCGAGGTTTTCGAACAGATTGAGTTCCTGGTGGACGAAGGCGATGCCCGACCCCAGGCTGCCTTCGACGGTGAGCCCGTCATGCGCAACGCCGTCGACGGTGATGGCGCCGCTGTCCGGCCTGGTGACGCCGCCGAGGATCTTCATCAAGGTCGACTTGCCGGCGCCGTTTTCACCGACCAGGCCGATCACCTCGCCCGGCCTGACTTCCATGGAAAAGCCGTCCAGCGCCACCACGCCCGGATAGGTCTTGCGCACGTTCTCGAGGCCGAGGAACGGGGTGGTTGCGACGATAGATGGGTCGGAATAATTCATCACGCCATATTTGATCAGGCTTGCCAGCAGCCGGTGGGCTACAGACTGACGGGCCTTGGCCGACCCGTCAACACGATCGCCGGCTCAAGGCGAACCCTGAGCCGGCGCAACTGCTCGTGGTCTCAGTTTCCGGACATCGCCTTCAGATTGGCGGCATAGGTGTCGACATCGTCCTTACCGATGATCTTGGTCGGGATGATGATCAGGCCGCCTTCCGGAATGCCTGATTTGTCGCCCTTGAGATAGGCGGCCATCAGCTTCATGCCCTGATAGGCCCACTCGAAGGGCTGCTGCACGACGGTCGCCGCCACGGTGCCTTCCTTGACGCCGCCCAGCGTGATCGGATCGTCATCGAAGCCGACGACGGTGATCGAGCCGAGCTTGCCGGCGTCGCGCAGCGCTTCATAGATGCGCGGCGTGTTGTAGGAATAGAAGCCGACCATGCAGGTGATGTCGGGGCTGGCGACCAGCGCGTCCTCGACATTCTTCTTGGCGCGCGCCTGGTCGATGTCGTCGCCGCGCACGTCCACCAGTTCGATCTTGCTGCCGGCGAGGCCGTCCTTCATGCCCTGGATGCGTTCCTTGGCATTGTCGGCGCCGAGCAGGCCGACGAAGCCGAGGCACTTGCCGCCGTCCGGCATCGCCTTCTTGGCGATCTCGGCCGCCTGCTTGCCGGCGTCGACATTGGACGAGCCGATATAGGCGACGCGCTTGGTCTGCGGGGCATCGGAGTCGGTGGTGAACAGCGCCGTTTCCGACGCGATCTTGTTCAGGCCGTCGGTCGAGGTCTTGGGGTCGACGGCCGAGACCATGATGCCCTTGACGCCGGCGGTCACCAGATCGTCCATCAGCCGCTGCTGGATGGCGACCGAGGACTGCTCGGGATATTTGAGTTCGAGATTGTAGTCGGGCAATTCGGCCTGCGCCTTCTTGACGCCGGCTTCGGCGGCCTTCCAGAAATCGGAAGCGCCGTTGACGACGAAGGCAAGCGTCGGCTTGTCGTCGGCGCGCGCAATGGCTGTCGCGGTCAGGCCAAGCAGCAGGGCTGCGGTGGCCACGGATGCATGTCGTATCAAGGATTTCATGTTCAACCTCCCGTTTTGGCTCAGTCGTCGGACTGAACCGATCTTGCATTCACTGACTTGCCGCTCGCGATTTGGACGCCCTCCTCCTCAGGGGTTCCCGGCGCTGAAGAATGGCGTCGTCGGTCGCGATCACGGACTTTAGAGACTCATCCCGTGCTCGTAAATAGTCTGATTTGTCTGACATATCACATGTCCGAGACCAAGCTTGCGGAGGCAAACCCCGCTCGCCATCGGGCCATTCACGTGCACTTCTCGCCGCACGGGTCCCACCTGACCGGACACGGCGGATTGACGTTACAGCGTCGTTTTGTATTAGTAAACACTATTAGCAGAGGTCTCGCGCGGACACTCGGCGGGGGCCCTAGGTCTAGTTTGCCCGAACAGGTGCAGCACGGCTTCGCGCAAGCAGATGCCTTGCAGTCCTTGAATTTCACGCAGCCCGCAGCGGCATGGCGGGGAACTTCAAAACTGCTAATAAAGATAATCGCCTTCGACTATTTCCATTGGTCGACGGCGCGACACCATCTTGTCGGTGTGGCAGGCTTGCGACTAGACAGGCTGGGGATTGGGACGCAATGCCATGAGCGAGACGAGGGATCCGGACGACACGGCGAAGCGGCGCAAGGCGCCGGCGAGAGCTGCCAAGGGCGGCCGCGTCACCATGACCGACATTGCCAGGGCAGCCGGTTGCTCGCAGGCGACCGTCTCTTTCGTGCTCAACGATTCGCCCGGCATCCGGCTGTCGCAGCAGACGCGCGAGCGGGTGATCGACGCCGCGCGTGCGCTCGGCTACGCAGCACCCGCCTTCTCGGCGCTGCGCAAACCTGTTCCCGCCTTCGATGGACTTGACGGTGTCATCGGTTTCGCTGTCGACCAGCTGGCGACAAGCCCGGAAGCCGTTGTCGCCATCGAGGGCGCGCGCCAGGCGTCGTGGAACGCCGGCAATGTGTTGCTCGTGGCGCAGACGATGGGCGACGCCGTCATGGAGCCGCGCGCCGTTGCGGCGCTCACCAGGCGCGGCATCTCGGCGCTGATCTACATGACCATCTTCACCCGCGAGATCACGGCGCCGGACTTCCTCTACGGCCTCGACATCCCGGTCATCCTGCTCAACTGCTACACGGCCGATTATGCCTTCCCGGCCGTGGTGCCGTCCGAGATCGCCGGCGGCCAGAACTCGACCCGGCATCTGATCGGCCACGGCCACCGCCGCATCGCCACCATCACCGGCGAGCCGTGGATGCAGGCCGCGCAGGACCGGCTGAAAGGCTACCGCAGGGCGCTCGCCACCGCCGACATCCCGTTCGATCCCGAACTGGTGGTCGAGGGCGACTGGTCGGCGAGCGCCGGCTATGCCGCGACCGTGGAGCTTTTGGCGCTGAAAGAGCGCCCGACCGCCATCTTCTGCCAGAACGACCGCACGGCCATCGGCTGCTACGAAGCGCTGAAGGAGGCGGGCCTGCACATCCCGCAGGACATCTCCGTCGTCGGCTATGACGACGAGGAGATCGCCCGCCATCTGTTCCCGCCGCTGACGACATCGATCCTGCCGCACATGGCGATGGGCCAATGGGCGATCGAACAGCTCGAAGTGCCGCCTGCCGGCCGCGGCCGCTATCCCATCACCAAGCTGGAATGCCCGCTGGTGCAGCGGGAGTCGGTGGCAGCTGTGGCTGGATAAAGTTGAACCAGCCCATCCCGATGCAAATCGGGATGGGTCTGTTTGGTGTTTGCGCCTCAGGGCAGGGTCTATCCGGGAACGTGCCGCGGTTAGAACCGCAAGACGACAAAGGAGCGCCTGCGATAGCAGCGCCGGCGCAACCGGCCATGCCGCCAGAACGTGCGGCAGTGCCGTCTCCAGACATGCCGCCTGTGGTGGCGACGATGGTGCCATCGCCGATGCGATATCTGCTCGACATCGCCCGGGCCTTCGTCGTCATCAAACGAATTGGCATCCTGCTTGTCGAGTTCATCGAGAATGCCGTTGCCGACATTGGGAACCCCGGCCACGGCCTCGAGAGGCCGAACCGCGGTAGCAAGCGCCGCGGCCCCCGCAACGCCGAACAATGCTGTCAAGAATGATCGCCGATCCATCAAAACCTCCATCAGCAAGACAAGGCTAACATGACGAGCCTAACACAAAGCAGCTAGAGCGGGTGATACAAAAGGCCAGAGGCGAATCTTCGAGCCGGCCCAAACGGGTGATCGGACGGACGGCAGAGGTCAGATTAAGGCCGCAACCGGGCGGCGCGCTTCCTTCGGCTCGGCGACCAAGCCATGCGGAATGCCGCCGATGAAAGCGCACAGCCTGAGCGGTTCCGCCTTTCCGCGAAACGCTGAACCGCTCGGCAAAGCTCTCTCCCTAAGAATGCCCGCCACCTTGCGGCATTGGGGCTGGCTGAGAGACTGACGCCCCACGGCAGATGCGATGTTGCGGTACTCAGCGCCGCGCCAATATCCGGCAGAGCTCCTTCAGGTCCCGGTCGTAGGTGCCCTTGCCGCTGAGCACGCTGGCGCAGCGTTTCTTCATCTTGGCGATCTGGCCGGCCGACATGGCGCTGATGGCAACCACCGCCGGTCGCGTCGGCACCACCGGCGTGTTGGGATCCCGAGGGCTGGTGGGCGCGGTCGGTGCGCCAATGCCGACGCCGACCCCGGCCGTCACCCCATTGCCCACCCCGACACCGGCGCCGACCCCGACACCGCTGCCGACGGTTGCGCCGACCCCGACCCCGACGCCCGTGCCCACCGATGCGCCGACGCCGGCCGCAACGCCGCTGGTGCCGCCAACCGTAGCGCCGACACTGGCGGTGGTGCCGCTGGTGCCGCCGACCGTTGCGCCGACATTGGCGCCCTTGCTGCCGCCGACCGAGACGCCGACGCCAAGCCCGCCGCCACTGCCGCCGACCGAGACGCCCACCCCACCGCTGCCGCCGATGCCCACACTGAGCCCGCCCGCGCCAGCCGGAAAGCACAAAGCCACGGCAACAGCGCCACCGGCCAAGGCCTTTGTTAAACTTTTAAAGAAATCCATAATGACGCTCCCCGTGTTGGTTGCCTGTACGCAGGTTGAACAGCATCCGTTACCAATATGATTACGCGAGTGTAGCGTTTTTAGTTTCTGCGAGAATAGGTAGTATTGGAAATCGTTGTTATGGCTGCTTGCGGCGATCGGAATATATATTTTGGAATTGGCGGAAAAAATCGAGGATTTGCGGTTAGACTCGGAACCTTAGACAGGCAGGACGAGTGCTCGCATGCGGGAATTTGCCGGGCGCATGCCTCAGGCCGTCTTGCGAAGCCGCTTCCCTAGGCTGCGGTGGAGAATGGACCCTCGAGAATGGGCTCGTGCTGGGGAAAGGGGACGACCCAAGAAACCCGCGACGATCTCCACCGATGTCGGGCGCGTTGTGCGTCACATCGTTCCGCTGCTCGCAGTCGACGGCGTCAGCGCTACCCTTGCGGGCATACCTTCGCCCCGTTTGGCGTTTCTGCCCTTTGGATCGGATGCCGATCGTCCGCTGGCGTTTCGAATCTCTTCAACTTACGCCGAGTTTCGCAAATCCACTTTCATCCCGGCTAACGTTCGAAGGGTTCGCCAAGCGAGGCGACACCGTTCAGCCTGAGCAAGCGGCGGTCCGCCGAGATGACACCGAGCACGACGATCGTAACGAGATAGGGAAGGCTGGAAAGCAGTTGCGATGGCAAGTCCAGACCGGTCGCCTGGGCGGCGAGGCTCATCAGCGAAACCGCGCCGAAGAGGCAGGCACCCAGGAAGATGCGGCCAGCGAGCCACGTACCAAAGACAACGAGTGCGATCGCGATCCAGCCACGTCCGGCAATCATACCGTCCGCCCAAAGGGGCGTGTACACCGCCGCCGCATAGGCGCCGGCAAAACCCGCCATCATGCCACCAAAAGCTATGGCCGCGACACGGATAGCGATGACCGGATGGCCGATGGCGTGGGCTGCCTTGGGATTCTCGCCGATTGCCCTCACGACAAGGCCGGCTCTCGTATAGGCAAACATCGCCCAGATCGCAAACGTCACGGCAAGGGAAAGCCATACGACGACGTCCTGGACAAACAGCCTGCCGACTACCGGGATTTCCGAGAGGCCGGGAAAGGCAAGTTTCGGGAGCCCCTTGACCGTCAAGCTCTCGTAGCTTTTGCCGAACAGCGCCGAAAGGCCTTGGCCGAGAATGCCGATCGCAAGGCCTGTCGCGACCTGGTTTGCCCGGAATCCGAGTGCCAGCACTGCAAAGACGAGGGACAGGACGGCGCTACCGAGGCCGGCGGCAACGAACCCCAGCAGGTGTCCACCGCCGTGGTAGACGACGATGAACGCGAGCACCGCGCCGAGGGCCATCAGGCCCTCTACGCCGAGGTTAAGAACACCGGCGCGCTCGACCACCAACTCGCCGAGTGCGGCAAGGAGAAAGGGGGTTGCCGCTGCGAGCATGCCCGAAATAATGAACTCGACGGCGTTCATGGCTGGCTCAGGTGATGGGGGCGGCGCCACTCGATGCGGTAGCGCACGAAGGCCACAGCGCCGAGATAGGCGAGCAGCAAGCTGCCTTGGAAGACGCGGACGGCGGCGATCGGCAGGTTTGCCGACACCATCGCATTGTCGCCGCCGATATAGAGGACAGCCATAAAGAGCGCGGAAAAGATGATGCCGACTGGATGCAAGCCGCCGAGATAGGCGACAATGATGGCCGCATAACCGTAGCCGGTCGAGATCGAGCGCTGCAGCTGGCCGAGCGGACCCGCGACTTCCGCCGCGCCTGCCAGTCCCGCCGCCATGCCACCGATCAGAAGCGACAGCCAAATCGCACGCCCTTCGCTGAAGCCGGCGTAACCGGCCGCGCGCGGGGCAAGGCCGCCGACCTTGAGCTTATACCCCATGAAGCTTCGCTGCATGAAAACCCAGGCCACCAGCGAGAGCGCAAGTGTGATGAGCAGCGAGACGTTGACGCGGGTACCGGTGATCAGGGTCGGCACCATCGCGTCGTTCTGAAACATGACGGATTGTGGGAAATTGAAGCCGGCCGGGTCCTTCCATGGGCCGAGCAGCAGGTAGTTGAGGACTTGCGCCGCAACGAGGCTCAGCATCAAGGAGACCAGGATCTCGTTCGCATTGAGCCTGACGCGCCAGAAGGCGGTGATAGATGCCCAAAGTGCACCGCCGAGGGCACCGAGAAGCAGCATCAGCGGCCAGATCCACTGCCCGGTCGCCTGCGGAAACCAGACGGGGATCGCCGAGGCGAAAATAGCGCCCAGGATAAACTGGCCCTCCGCGCCGATGTTGAACACTTTTGCGCGGAAACCGATCGCCAGCCCCTGAGCAATGAGGAGAAGGGGCCCCGCCTTCAGCAGCACCTCCGCAAACGATGCCCAGGAGAGGAACGGCTCGAGAAGCATCGCGTACAGGACGGCCGCCGGATCTCGGCCTATCAGCACATAAAGGCCCAGATTGAGGATGATCGCCATGCCAAGCGCGACAGCCGGGGCCAGCATGGCCGCGACGTGCGAGGCATGCTCCCGGCGGACGAGCGCGGGGAGGAACGGCGCGGCCCAAACGCTCATGCAGGAACCTTCTCTGGCGAGGCATGTGCTCCGATCATGTATCTGCCGATGTCTTCGGGGCGCGTGTCCCGCGTGACCAGAGGCGGACTCAGCATTCCATGATGGAGCACCTGGATGAAATCGCAGAGTTCGAAAAGTTCCTCGAGTTCCTCGGAAATTACGAGGATCGCCACGCCCAGGTTGCGCAACGCGATGAGCCGCCTTCTGATGGCGGATGCAGCGCCAATGTCTACACCCCAGGTTGGCTGCGCCACGAAAAGCAGTTTTGGCGACAGCATCATCTCGCGACCGACGATGAATTTCTGCAAGTTGCCGCCGGACAGCGAGCCCGCTTCGGCATCCGGGCCGGAGGCGCGGACGTCGTACCGACGGATGCATTCGCTGGTGAAAGCCGTCGCTCCGGCGCTGTTGATGAGGCCGCGCCTCACGAGATCGAAAGGATGGGCGGTAAGAACGGTGTTGAGCACGAGCGACATTTCAGGGACCGCGCCGCGTCCCAGCCGGTCTTCGGGCACGAAGGCGAAGCCAAATCTCCTGCGCGCGGCCGCATCGAGTGTGCCTACGTCGCGGCCCATCATGTAGATCCGGTCGCGTTGTTCCTTCAGCAGCATCGCTTCGCCCGAGATGAGCGCGGCAAGCTCGCCTTGGCCATTGCCCGATATTCCGGCTATGCCAAGGATCTCGCCTGATCGTACCGTGAGGCTGATGCCGGAGAGCGGCGTGGCAAAGGGGTCGTCCGGCGTGTAGTCCATGTCGATTATTTCCAGCCGCTTCTCCCCCTCGGGCATGGCCAACGCGGGCATCACCTCGGGCATGTCGCGGCCGATCATCATCCGGGCGAGGTCGTGCGCATCATAGTCGCGCGGGTCGACGGTGCCGATAACGCGCCCTCCACGCAAGACCGTCGCCTGGTCACAGATCGTGCGAATTTCCTCCAGTTTGTGGGAGATGAACAGGATGGACACGCCGCGGTCGCGAAGGCGCCTGAGCGTGTCGAACAGCTTCTTCACCGCCTGCGGCGGCAAGACCGAGGTCGGCTCGTCGAGAATGAGCAGCTTCGGGTCCGTCATCAGGCAGCGGATGATCTCCACCCGCTGCCGTTCGCCGACCGAGAGCGCGTGCACATCGGCGAGAGGATCTACTTCAAGGCCAAAATCCTGGCCGAGGCTGCGGATGCGCCCGGCCAGCTCCGCCTTGCCGCCGGGGACGACGAGCTGGATGTTCTCGACGACAGTCAGCGTCTCGAACAGCGAGAAATGCTGAAAGACCATGCCGATGCCCCTGCGCCGTGCCTCAGCCGGCGAGGCAAGGCGCAGAGGCTCTCCGTTCCAGACGACGGTGCCTTCGTCCGGCTGTTCAACGCCATAGATGAGCTTCATCAGCGTCGATTTGCCCGCCCCATTCTCCCCGAGGATCGCATGGATCGATTGGGGCGCCACGTCCAGATCGATGGCTTCGTTAGCCCGGATCTGGCCGTAGCTCTTCGAGATGCCGCGGAGCGACAGAAGGGGCGGGGTCATGACTTACTTCGGCAGTGGTGTGGTGACACCCTTGACGTGCCAGTCCATCGCGACGATCTCGGGATCCGCTATCGTCGCACCGGCGGCGGCGGCTTCGCTGCCGTCGGCCTTGGTGATTGGACCTGTGAAGGGCGAGAAGCTGCCGTCGGCGATCCTCGCCGCCACTTCCTTGATCTTCGTCATCGTGTCGGCTGGGATATCTGAGTTCCAGTCCACGACCTCCACCACCTTTTCCGCGACGCCGAGGAAGGTGTTGGCGCCCTTGAAAGTTCCGGCGAGATGGGCATCCACGGAAGCCTTGAAGAAGGGCGACCAGTCCGTCGCGATGCAGCCGAGATATTTCTTCGGTGCATATTTCTTCATCGACGAATTGAGGTTGAACGCATAGACGCCAGCCTCCTCGCAGGCCGAGATCACGGAGGGTGTGTCCTGCGCGTTCGAGAAGATCACGTCGCAGTTCTGTGCCATCAGCGCCTTGGCGGCTTCCTGTTCCTTGGCCGGGTCGAACCAGGAGTTCACCCAGACGACCGATACCTCGACATCGGGATTTACAGTCTGTGCGCCGAGCGTGAATGCGTTGATCGAGGTGATCAGCTCCGGAATGGCGAAGGCCGAGACGGAGCCGAGCTTGCCGGTCTTGGAAAGAGCTGCGGCGGCTATGCCGAGCAGGTAAGTGCCCTGGAAATACTTCGCCGCGAAGGGCGAGAAATTCGGCGCGGTCTGGAAGCCGGAGGCATGCAGCACGGTGACCCCAGGATCGCGGCGGGCGATCTGTAGTGCACCATTCTGGTAGCCGAATGAGCCGGCGATCAGGAACTTGTTACCGTCGGCGACGGTCTTGTTCATGATCCGGTCGGCGTCCGGCCCTTCGGCGATGTTCTCGATGACGGTGATCTTCACCTTGTCGCCGTAGGCGGCCTTGACCGGCTCGAGGCCGGCGGCGAGCGCATGGCCCCAGCCGACATCGCCGACCGGCGACGGGAGCACGAGCGTGATACCGAGCGGCTCGTCGGCCGCAAAGGCGGGACGGCTGCCAAGCGCGCCGGCAAGCCCTGTCGCGGCAAGGCCCTTCATCAGAGTTCTGCGGGTCAGATAGTTCAGCATGTCAGTTCCCCTGTCTTAAGTTGTTAGAATTCCACCGCGGCAAAGGCGGCTTCCGCGTCCGCAGCAAGCCGGGCCTCGTTCAGCCCGGTAAACGCACCCTTCTCCCAGACGATGCGGCCGTTGATCATGGTCATGTCGGTGGGCATGCCGATACCGACCTTGGCGATCAGGCTCAATGGATCGTGGCGCGTGCCGACATAATCCATGCGGCGCGTGTCGATCGCGAAGAGGTCGGCGGCCATGCCGGGCGACAGTCGGCCGATGTCATTGCGGCCCAGAAGCGCGGCCCCGCCCGTTGTCGCATAGCCGAGGAAATCGACCGGCGCAGGCACGGGATGAGCGCGCGTCGAGGCCGCCAGGCATTGCAGCATGTAGGCGGAATGGATGCAGTGCATGAGGTTGGAATTGTCGTTCGAGGCAGCACCGTCGCAGCCGAGACCGACGCGCAGGCCAAAGGCGGACATGGCGGGAATATCAGTCACCTCCGCGCCCACCAGATAGACCGGCTCAGGGCAATGCGAGACACCGGTGCCGCTCGCCGCCATCAGCCGCAGTTCGTCATGCGTCAGCTCCCAGCAATGGGCATAGAAAGTGTCTCGGCCGGCAAATCCGAGGTCCTCGAGATAGTCCACCGTACGCATGCCATGGCGGGCCTCGATGATCGGGCTTTCGCCCTCGCCGACATGGGTGTGCATCCGCACCCCGCGATCACGCGCCAGCGAAACCGATTCCACGAAGGTCTCGCGGTAGCAGTTGACCGGCTGGCAGGGAGCGACCACGACCTGACGCATGCTGAAGGGACTGGTGTCGTGATAAGTGTCGATGAGGCGTGCGCAGTCGGCAATGAATTCGTCCGTGGTCTCCAGCATCTCGTCTGGAATGGTCGAGCCTTCCGATTTTGGCAGCGTGTTGCCGCCGCGGCCGGCATGGAAACGCATGCCGAGAAGATCGGCCGCTTCGAACTGCCGGTCGATGAGCCGTTTTCCGGCATGGCGCGGAAAATTGTACTGGTGGTCGAAGGCCGTCGTGCAACCGTGCTTTATCATCTCTGCCATCGCCGTGATCGAGGCGTGGTAGAAACAATCCTCGTTGAGCCGGGAGAAGATCGGATAGATCCGGTCGAGCCATTCGATGACCGACAGCTTCGTCCAGTCGAGTTCGGCACGGTTGCGCACAAAGCACTGAAAGAAGTGATGGTGCGTGTTGACGAGGCCGGGATAGACGAACCAGCCGTCGGCGTCCTGCACGATAGTACCGGCCGGCAACTCGCTTCTGTGCAGGCCTTGCCCGATTGCCTCGATCTGCGGGCCATTCGTCAGCACATCGACATTGCGCCGGACGCTCGGACCCCTGCCCTCGTCGGTGATGACCGCTGCGCAATTCTTCAGGAGATAGCCGGTCACCTCACGCCTCGTCCAGCATGGGTCGCGGTTCGGGCTTCAACTCGTGCAGCCGGTGGATACCGGGCATTTCGATGAAATTGTCGAGGCTGCGGAGCGCTCGCGACCAGAGCCGGATCGTGGGATACGGATCGAGGGAAACGCCGCCGTCGGGCGCGAGCGCGACGTAGGGAAAGCAAGCAATGTCGGCAATCGTCGGCCGGTCGGATGCGAGAAACCGATCGCCACGCATTTTTTGTTCGAAGAGGCCGGCTTCCAGCTCACGTAGTGCCGCTATGCCATTGGCCTGAAGCGCACCGATGTCACCGGGACGCAGCAGCATCTCATGCAGGCGCGCGCCGCCGAGGTTGGCGGTCAGCCTGTGCGAGAAGGAAAGCCATTGCTGGATGCGCGCCGTCTCCTCGGGGGCGCCGCTGCCGAGCCAGGCCGGTGCTGCCTTCGCGGCGAGATAGCCAAGCATGGCGGAAGACTCGGTCAGGATCAGGTCGCCGTCTTCAAGGATCGGGATGGAGCCTCCCGGATTAAGCGCCATAAGCTCGGGGCCACGATGCTCGGCGCCGGGATGGAAGTCGACCGGGCGGATTTCGAGCTTCACACCTGACAGCGTCGCCATCAGGCGCACCTTGTAGCAACTTGGGGAGAGGATGTAGTCGTAAAGCTTCATTGTGCCACCAATTGCGCGCCGTAGGTATAATTGTGGCGCTTCAGCCAGCGGCGATAGGCGACCGAGGTCAGGTCGGCGCGCGTCGGGATTTCCATGCCGGGATCGAGCGGCAAAAGACGCGGGATCTGGTTTTCGAGGATCGAGCGGTCCTGCAGGAAAATCGTCTGCTGGAAATGGATGAGGTCGGTCTGTGGCGTCTCGTCATCAAAAAGCGCCATCCACGGCCAGACGTCGCAGAGATCCTCGGCAAGCGGCTGGACGAATAGCGCAATCACATCCCATTCGCCCGGGCGCGGCGGGCAGGTCTTGTAGAGGACTGAGCAGGTCGGAGCCGGCACGCGGTACATGTATTCCGTCGTGATACCTCCGCTCGCGGATTTCGCCGCCTGCGGCTGGTAGAACTTCACCTGGGTCGCCCAGACCTCATCCTCTTCCTCGCGGATATCGACCTTGTAGTTTTCGACCTCGGTATGTGGCTCCGAGCCGAGGATGTCGGTATGGACGAAGGGGAAGTGTGCGATGTCGAGGAAGTTCTCGACGGCGCGGAGCGGCGAGCAGCGCACCCGCACCACGCCGACATCGACGAAGCGGCGCCCGGGCTGGTCTGCCTCGGGAATCGGAAAGACCGGTTTCTTCGGTTCGCCGAGCGACGACCAGATATGGCCATAGCGCACCGAAACCGGCAGCACGCGCCCGTTTTCGCCTGTCACTTTCGCCGCGCCATTGGCGTCGAGCGCAACCTTGATCCGCTCGTCCATCAGGGTGGTCTCGCGCCCATAGCGGTCGAGCCGGCTGAAAAGCCCGACCGGATACCATTCGTCGCGCATCGCATCGTCGATCATGGCACAGCCCCTTTCGCCTCGATCCCTTCGGCCATGCGCCGAAGGCTCTCGGCGGCTCGCGAGGCGGCGATGCGCTCGGACGCATCGCAATCGGCTGGAACAAGGACGTGGATCAGCGTCTCGCCGGCTTCCCGCGGGATAGGCAGCAGGCGAATTGCCGGCGCGCCGGGTGCCTGCCAGACGTATCCTTCAACGGTGGCCTTCGTACCGGCAGCGACCGAGAGCGCCGAATGTCCGGCACGGGCCGTCAATGAACGGAGCGGCACGTAACCCTCAAAAAGGGGTGGGTTGCCATCAGGCTCTCCATCAGCGACCCAGATGATCCCGCCGGCCTCTTCGACCAACCGGGTCGCAACGCGAATCGTCTCCGGCGGCGTGAGGCTGGGATGGGCAGGAATGCGCAGGCACCGACCGGCCTGCGAATAGGTCCAGCCGTGATAGATGCAGGAGAGCGCCTCGCCGCGCACGAAGCCATGGGAGAGGCGCATACCGCGATGCGGACAGCGATCGGCCGATGCCGCCAAGCGCCCCGATTGGCTTCGCCAGAGGGCAATGGGACCGGCGGGCGTCCGCGCCGGCATTACCTGTCCTGTTGGCAGATCCTGGGAAAGGGCGACCGGCACCCAGGTGTCCGTCTTGTCGGACAGCATGACCTTACTTTCCGTACTGATACTACTGTTTCCCGACCAGAGAGATGCCGGCGCAAGGAGTTGGCGAACCGCTCGATGCGGCTGACGTATGCATAATTATTTCGCAATTGCAATATTGATTAAATTAAGTGCAAACGGAGGGTAACCACACGCAAGGCTATATGTTTTTTTGCTCGACAGGCGCGCGGTCGATCGTCTCGACCCAGACTTCAATGGGCCCAAGCGAACATCCCATCTCCATCATGTCGATCAGTTCCGCCGCACCGGCAATATCGAGTTCGATGCGATCGGTGCTTGCATGAGCGATGTGGTGCGCGAGACCGAGCTTGGCCGCATGGCGCATGATCCAGGGCAGGAAGGACGCGGGTTCGAGGTGGCCGCGAATGGTCATCCGCTCATGCAAGCGGTGTTGACTTTGCTTCATCACGAACGGAACGCGCGCCTTGGTGTCATGGTCGGCAGCATAGCGTCTGACTGAACGGGCGGAAGTGGTAATCGACGCGCCATGACGCCGAATATGGACTGATCGCCCATGCCTACACCGGGCACTCATGCATGTCGCCCAGAAGTGAGCCGCGGTTCTGGGACAACGACATGCATTAAAACAAAGACTTCAAGCGGGTCGCATGGATCCGTTCAGCGTGACGCGCTTTAGGGTTATCTGAGCTATTGTAATACATGGGTAGATTGGCGCACCCGACAGGATTCGAACCTGTGACCTCTGCCTTCGGAGGGCAGCGCTCTATCCAGCTGAGCTACGGGTGCCTTCAAGGAACCTGAAAACGAACCAGCCGATAGGCCGGCCAGCCACGGCTTCTTAGCGGAAGCCGCGCCGGGCTTCAACGGGCAATTGGCGTGGCGATATTTTCGAAGCCACGTCGCGCGGCTCGGCAACTTCGCGTCCGCCTTGCAGCCTCAGCCCGGGACTCACCCCGCCACCTCCACCTTCGCCACCCGCCTGCGCACCCTGCGCGGCGCCCGCTTCGCCTTCTTCGCGCCGGTCAGTTCGTGCATCGCATCCAGCTGCATCTGCTGCATTTCGGCCAGCCGCGTCCATTGGCGCGAGATCAGATAGTCGAGCTTTTCGTGCAAATGGCGCACTTCCAGCTCGGCTTTCAGGTTCACCCGGTAGTCGTTGAACGAGCGCAGGCGGTCCTTGGCCTCCGTCCGTCTCTGGCTCATCATGATGATCGGCGCCTGGATGGCGGCGATACAGGAGAGCAGCAGGTTGAGCAGGATGAAGGGGTAGGGGTCGAAGGCGCTGCTCACGCCCGCGATCAAATTGATGCCGATCCACACCGCAAGCACGCTGCCGAACGAGATCAGGAACCACCAGCTGCCGCCGAAAGCCGCCATGTTGTCGGAGACGCGGTCGGCGAACGAGCGGTGCTCCTCGAACTCCTCTTCCGAGTTTTCCGAAATCGTGTCCTGCCTGGCGATCGATTCGACCACCTGGCGGTCGAGCTCGGAGAATTCGCCATGCTCCTGCTGCAGCAGCTCCTCCATGTAGCGCATGCGGTAGCGGCCGAGCTCCTCCCGGCTGATGCGGGCGCCGCGCGGCAGGTCGGGATGATCGGAGCGGATGCGGTCGGCCAGGCTCGGCCTGAGGTCGTCGATGCGCACCAGGTCACGCTTGCGAAACTTTCTACCTGATATCGCCGACGGTTTTCGCTTCGGCTTCAGGCGGCCATGGGGTTCGGAGTCCGGCACATCGGGCGCTTCCAGCGCCTCGTCGGCAACCAGTTCGGCGTCGTGGGCGGGCGGCGCCTCGAAATACTCGCCGCCGCTGTCGTTTTCATTGTCGGCCTGTTCGGATGGTTTTGGGCTCATGATGCCGGCTCCTGCTGTCGCGCCCACGATACGCCAAGGCGAGGCGGCATAGCCACTGTGGCGGTGAAGATTGGGGGCTTGTGCAAGCGCTTGTGATGAATGCCTGCTGCAATTGCCTGTGGCAGCGCAGCCCCCCGGGGCCTCGCTCGCCTGCTGCTCGGCAACCAGACCGCCGAAGTGCTGTTGCCGACGGAGGTCGCGCCTGCTGCAGAGTTAAGATGAGGCAGCGATCCTTCACGACCCCCCTCTGTCCTGCCGGACATCTCCCCCTCAAGGGGGGAGATCAGATGTCGCCATGGCTTCGCCAAACACGAAAAAGAGGCGAGACGCCGAAGCTGCTAATCTCCCCACTTGAGGGGGAGATGGCCGGCAGGCCAGAGGGGGGTGCTGTCCCGCCGGCGTTTCAGAGTTCCTCCACCCAACGACGGGTTCTATTGCGGCGGTAAACCAGGCAACTGCGACCCCTGCGCCGGCAAACCAGGCGGCGGCAGGCCGGGCGACGCGGCCGGCTGATCTCCCGCAAACATCAGCCGCGTCTTCGTATCGGCCATGGCGGGCGACAGACTGCGCTGGATCAGCGCTTCGACATGGTCGTTGCGCTGCCTAGCGCTGTCGGCGCCCATCACCACCACGATCAGATGCCGGCCGTCGGCATTGTAGGACGTGACGATATTGTAACCGGATGCCCTGATATAGCCGGTCTTGATGCCGTCGACGCCGCGCACCCGGCCGAGCATGTCGTTGTGGCCGCGCACCAGCCGGCCGCGGAACATGAAGTCGCTTTCGGAGAAATAGTGGAACTGCTGCGGGAAGCGGGCGCGCAGCGCCATCCCCAGCGTCGCCATGTCGCGCGCCGATGTGTGCTGGCCATCGTCGGGCAGGCCGGAGGCATTGCGGAAGACGGTGCTGCTCATGCCGATCTGGCGCGCCTTGGACGTCATCATGGCGGCGAACTGGTCCTCCGAGCCGCCGAGATATTCGCCCACCGCCACCGCCACGTCATTGGCCGACTTGACCACGATCGCCCGGATCGCCGAATCGACATCGATGCTCTCGCCGCGCTTGAAGCGCAATTTGGTCGGCGGCTGCCGGGCGGCATTGTCGGAGACCGGAATCTGCGTTTCCTTCGAGACGCGGCCGGACTCCAGCGCCTCGAACAGCAGGTACAGCGTCATCATCTTGGTCAGCGACGCCGGATAGCGTTGCGCCCTCGAACTGACTTCGAACAGCGTCTTGCCACTGCCGGCATCGACGACGATGGCCGCATATTTCTCCTGCGGCGCCGGCACCGCCAGCACGCTGTCGGGCGGTGCGGTGGTGCTGCAGCCGGCCACGAAGACAAGCAGCAGGAGGGCTGCGAGAAATTTCTGGGCGGGGGAGGGGAAATGGAAATTTGGCAAGTCAAGTCCGGCGTTGCTGAGAGGGCCGGAACCTAGCCTAACCCATTTTGTTCGTCCATTTGGTTAACGGCGGAGCTGCCGATGACGCTGCCAATCTCCCCCGCAAGGGGGGAGATCAGATGTCGCTTCGGCTTCGCCAACCATCGGCGCTGAAACGGCAACCTCCCGAAATCGCCTGCTTCCTGTCCTGTTTTGCCTGCGGGGTCGCGGTGCTGCTATAGAGGCGGCAATTGCTTGGGGGATTTGACAATGACCGGTGACATCGGCGCGGCTGCGCCATCTCTTATCAGGGCTTCGCTCAGCCGCACCGGCAAATGGGCCGGCAGCGTCGCTTTCATCGGCGGCGCCGCATCCGACATCCTCAATCCGCTGGCGCCGTTCGCCGCCTATATCGCGCTGGTCGCTTCGGTTGCCGCCGCCGTCATCGCCATTGCCATCGTTCTGCGGCTGGTGCTGGCCGCCAAGGCGCTGCCGGCGCTGATCTTTGCCACCAGCGCTGCCGCCGTCGCCGGCGGCGTCTATGGCCTGCAGCAGCAGTCCAATTCGCAGAACGGTGTGATCGCCGGCCTGGTGCCGGCCATCGCCCAGTTGCAGCAGCAGATGGGCATCGTCTCGGCCAGGGTGGCCAGGATCGAGCAAACGGTAACCGAGACGAAGCTGGCGGTCGACCAGGTCAAGCAATCGACCGACGCGGTGGCGAAGAAGACCGAGGAAATTGCGTCGACCCAGCAGCAGCAGGCTGAGCAGGGCGCGCAGACGCAAAAGTCGGTAGAGGCGGTCAAGCAGACGACCGAAACGCTCGCTGCCGGCCAGCAGAAACAGGCCGAGCAGGCGGATAAGCTTCAGGCGACCACCGAGCAGATCGCCGCCTCGATCGACACCATCGCCAAGGGCTTTGCCGCATTGGCCGCGCAGGGCGGGACGATCGCCGAGCCGAAGCGGCCGGACGAATTCTATCACAATGCCCGCGTCTACGAACTTTCCGGCGACATGCTGAATGCGCGGCGCTCCTATCTCGCTTTCGCCGGTTTCGACGTCGACGCCGTCGATCCCTACACACGCTTCGCCACCCTGCTGCGCGTGCAGGACGGCAAGGCCGGCGCCCGCGAAGTGTTCGGCGCCCTGGCCGACAAGGCCAAGGCGCTGTCGATCAAGCTGGTCCATATCCTGCAGTTCGACGATGCCCAGCGTCTCGACAAGCTCAACGCCTTCATCGCGGCCAATCCGGATTTCGCACCGGCCTATTATCTGCTCGCGCAGGAGTTTTCCGAGGATCGCCTCGGCGTCCAGTCGCTGTCCGACAAGCGCAGCGAGGCCGAGGCGCTGACCAGGTTCGTCTCCTATGAAAAGGAAGGCGGGCTGCTCAAATATTTCGTCGACCAGACGCAGCTCGCCGACTGGCTCGACCGCAGCCGTACCCGCCTGACGGCGCTTGGCGACGTGCTCGACCCAGCACGCTTTGCCCCGACGCTGACGCCGATGCGCTCCAATGCCGGCTGGACGATCTCCATCTCGCTGCCCGAGGCCGCGACCGGCATTTCCTGGCGCATGGGTGTGTCAGGTCCGTTCACCGACACCGGGCTGATGGCGATGAACGACCAGCGCACCGGCAAGCCGATGCCCAATCCGAGCTTCGAATTGCCCGACAGCACCACGGCCACCACCATCGGGGTCAAGTATCTCGATCTCAGGGGCCGCGAGACCGGGCCGTTCAACATAAGTTTCGATCCGGACGCAGCGCTGCAACAGGGCAACAAACAGATCCTCGACCAGTTCTGGACGTCGTGGATCGCCTTCGACGCCAGCGGCAATCACGGCCTGGTCTATTTCTCCCAGATGCTGTCGTTCCGCTGCGGCATCAAGGAGGTGCGCTACAGCCTGAACGGCACGGCGCTCGACAGGGAGATCAAGCTGCCGCCTTGCGACAAGAAGGACCCGTACGCCATTCCTTATGACTACCAGCCTTACTTCAAGGTCCCCGACAACGTGACATCGATGGCGGTGCAGGTCACCTACACCGATGGCACCAAGTCGCCGGTGCGCGAGTATAAGCGGCAGTAGGCGCCCACCCTCCCCCATGTGGGGAGGGTCGATCCGCGTAGCGGATCGGGGTGGGGGTCTTCGTAGGGGGCTAGCACCCCCCCGTCCATCCATCACCGCGTGGCCCCGATAGCACGCCGGCACCCCCCCCCCGCCCGGGGGGGGGCGGCGGCCCCCCCCGCCGCCTCGGGGGGGGCGGCGCGCCCGCCGCGGCCCCCCCCCCCCCGCGCCGCGGCACCGCCGTCCCGCCCCCCCGGCCGCCCCCCCCCCCCCACCGGGGGGGGGGCGCGCCCCCCCCCGTGCGGGGGGGGGGGCGCCCCTCCTCGTAGGGCGCTACCCCCACCCCGTCGATCGATCTCCGCTTCGCTCCGATCGCTCGCCGACCCTCCCCACAAGGGGGAGGGTAAAAATCGCCCTGATGCAAAATGCCGGTCGCTGTGCTTGCGCATCCCTCGCGGAGCGGGTTTGTTCGCTGCCATCAGAATCAGCAGGTGCGCGGATGGATACGGTCACGATCAAGGCAAAGGGCATTTCGGTCACGCTCGATCTCACTGTCGGCCATATCGCCGACATGACGGTCGACAGCGATGGCCGCCAGCTGAAGCCGCTGCACCGCGCGCCCTGGATCGATGCCGGCGAGACGCTGCCGCCGGATCTGCCTCAAGGCACGGTGCGGCTGTCGGGCGATTTCCTATGCGCACCGTTTTCGGCCAGCGACATCGAGGCCGCACCGCTGCATGGCTGGCCGGCCAACAGCGCCTGGGATGTCACCGCCAGCGAAGCGACATCCGACGGCTGGCGGGCCGTCTTCCGGTTGCGCCGCACGGTGATGGGCGCGACGGTCGACAAGATCTTCACGCTCCGCAACAGTCATCCCTTTCTCTATCAGGAGCATGTCTTTTCCGGCGGTTCCGGCGCGGTCTCCGCCGCCCACCATCCGATGGCGGCGATGCGCGATGGCGGCCGGCTCGCCTTCTCGCCGAAGCGCTTTGCCGGGACACTGGACGCACCGCTGGAGCCCGATCCGGCCCGCGGCCGCTTCAAGCTTTCCTATCCCGCCCGCTCGACCGATCTGACGCGCTTTCCAGCCACTGGCGGCGGCACGCTCGATCTCACCGACTACCGCATGGAGGATGAGCGCGAGGATTTCATCACCCTGGTCGAAGCCGATCATGACGGTCCGGGCTGGACGGCGCTGGCGCGCCGGGCCGAACAGGATCTGGTGCTGGTGCTGAAGAACCCGGCGGAGCTTCCGGTCACCATGCTGTGGTTCAGCAATGGCGGCCGCGACTACGCGCCGTGGAGCAGCCGCCATCGCGGCGTGCTCGGCATCGAGGACGGCCGCGCCGCCATCGGCCATGCCGCATCGATCGAAGACAATTGGCTGAAGCGCGAAGGGGTCGCGACCGCTTTTACCCTCGGCGGCGAAGTCTCCTTCCGCCATGTCATCGGCACGCTGCCGCTGACGAGCGGCGAGCCGCCGCGCGCTATCGGGACAGCCTCAGGTCACATGCGTCTCACCGGAGCCGATGGTTCGACCCGCGATGTCAGGTTCGACAGCGATTTCCTGCGGATCGGCCAGCCCGGCTGATTTTCGAACGCTGGCCCTGCCCCTCACCTGCCTGCCGGCATCCTCGACACACGGCACATGGAGCTTGTCCGCCGCACCGCCGCGCCAACCAATCTGCTTGGCGCTGCGGCGGACGCATAGGGGGAGAAGTGTTACCCATCTATCGGCTGGACACCGGCAGGGCGACGAGGGGCAGCGCTGACGTGGCGGATGTCGTGAGATTGCCCAAATCGCGGTTTGAAATTTCCTCAAACTGCCGACAAGATGCAAAGCATAACTGGAAGCGCCCAATGTCCGAAATCGCCCATCTCGCCGCCACCATCTTCAAGCGCGCCGGCAAGGCGAAACGCTTCATCGTCGCCATTGCCGGCCCGCCCGGCGCCGGCAAGTCGACGCTCTCGGCCGGGCTGCATGATCTGCTGCCGGAGGGCGCGGCTGAAGTCGTGCCGATGGACGGCTTCCACTATGACGACATCGTGCTCGACCAGCGCGGCCTGCGGCCAAGAAAGGGCGCGCCGGAGACTTTCGACTTCGCCGGCTTCGAGACGCTGTTGAAGCGCATCCGTTCGGGCGAGCCAGACATCGCCATTCCGGTGTTCGACCGCAGCATGGAATTGTCGCGCGCCGCCGCCTCCATCGTTGCCGCCGAGACCAAGTTCATCCTGGTCGAAGGCAATTACCTCCTGCTCGACGAGGAGCCGTGGTCGCGGCTGGCGCCGCTGTTCGACTTCACCATCTTTGTCGATGTGCCGCGTGCCGAACTCGAGCGCCGCCTTCTGGTGCGCTGGCACGAGCATGGCCGCTCCGACGAAGACGCCCGCGCCTGGATCGCTTCCAACGACATGCCCAACATCGATCGCGTGCTCGGCCGCCGCAGGTCCGCCGACCTGGTTGTTGGCGATCCCGCATAGTTCACTGGACTTCGGAACGGGAACCTTAAGACTTTCAGGTCGTTATCTCTCATCGGCAATCGTGCCGCCGTGAGGGAACCGTCAGATGGCAACCAAGGCAAAAACACCCGCCAAGAGCAAGACCGCTCAACCCAAAGCCAGGCAGGCAAAGGCCACGCAGGCCAAGGCAGGCGCCGGCCCGGCGATCGCCGAGCGGTCCAAGGACGCAAAGCCGGCTTTCGGCAAAGCGGCGCCAAAGAAGGTAGAACCGGTCGCGACGGCGAAGGTGGCGGCGAAAACAGCCAAACCCAAGAAGCCGGCAAGCCGCGGCTCGATGGCCGGCGGGGCCATGCGCACGGTCAAGGCGACCGCCAATGTCGCCGCTGGTGCGGTGGCGGCGACAGCCAGGGGCGCCGCGTCGCTCGCTGCGTCCGTCATCGGCAAGGGCGGCTCGAAAAGCAAGGCCAAGGCGAAATAGACCTGGTTGCTTCGGCCGGCCGAGGTCAATTCCTGGCGGGAATGGTCAGGCTGCGCTGCACCGCGGGCCGCGCCAGCCCGCGCTCCAGCCATGCCGCGACGGTGGGGAAGTCGTCGAAGCCGACGAGTTCGCGCGCCTCGTAGAAGCCGATCAGATTGCGCACCCAGCCCAGCATCGAAATGTCGGCGATGGTATAGTCGTCGTCCATGATCCAGGTTCGACCCTTCAGCCGCGTCTCCAGCACCCCGATCAGCCGCCGCGATTCATTGCGGTAGCGATCCAGCGGCCGCTTGTCGGCGATCTCGCGTCCGGCGAATTTGTTGAAAAACCCGACCTGTCCGAAAATCGGCCCGATCGCCGCCATCTGGAAGAACACCCATTGGATGGTCTCGTAGCGCCGCGCCGGATCGGCAGGGATCAGCTTGCCGGTCTTGTCGGTGAGGTAGAGCAGGATGGCGCCGGATTCGAACAGGCCGAATGGCCTGCCGCCCGGCCCGTCGGGGTCGATGATCGCGGGTATCTTGCCGTTCGGGTTCAGCGACAGGAATTCCGGCGTCCAGCTCTGGTCCTTGCCGATATCCACCAGATGCGCCTCGTAGGGGAGGCCGAGTTCTTCCAGCGCGATCGAGACTTTCACCCCATTCGGCGTCGTCGCGGAATAGAGCTGCAGGCGGTCGGGGTGGCTGGCCGGCCAGCGCTTGGTGATCGGAAAGGCGGACAGGTCGGTCATCGAAAGCTCCGGTCGGGAATTTGGCGCGGTATCGCGCCGTCTGGCGAGTTGCGAAGGATTATCCTCGGCTTCTTTGCCGATCAACCGGTCGAAGGTGCACACACCGTCTTCGCAGTCATTCAGGGCCAGTCGCTCAGGCCAGTCGCTTGCCGTCAGACCGCCTTGAACGCCACCACGGCATTGGTGCCGCCGAAGGCAAAACCGTTGCTGATCGCCGCGCGCACCTTGCGCTCGCGCGCCACATTCGGCGTGATGTCGAGATCGCAGTCGGGGTCGGCCTGCCGGAAATTGGCCGTCGGCGGCACGATGCCTTCGCGGATCGCCATCACGCAGGCGATCATTTCCAGGCCGCCCGAGGCGCCGAGGCAATGGGCATGCATCGACTTGGTCGACGACACCGACAGCTTATAGGCATGGTCGCCGAAGACGCGCTTGATTGCCGCCGTCTCGATCTGGTCGTTGGCCTTGGTGCCGGTGCCGTGGGCGTTGAGATAGTCGACGTCCTCGGGATTGAGCCCGGCGTCCGCCAGGCAGGCGCGCATCGCCGCCGTCGGTCCCTCGACAGTCGGCGCGACGATATCGGAAGCGTCGGCGGAAAGGCCGGCTCCGGCAAATTCGGCCAGAATGGTCGCGCCGCGCGCCATGGCGTGTTCATACGTTTCCAGCACCGCCATTCCAGCACCTTCGCCGAGCGACAGGCCTTGGCGATCGGCCGAGAACGGCCGGCAGGTATCGGGCGCCAGCACCCGCAGGGCCTCCCAGCCCTTCAGGATGCCCCAAAGCAGCGGCGCGTCGGTGCCGCCGGCGACCATGACATCAGCGCGGCCGAGCCGGATCTGGTCGACCGCCGAGGCAAAGGCGTGATTGGACGAGGAGCAGGCCGAAGTGACGCCGAACACCGGCCCGCGCAGGCCGAGATTCATGCTGACATGGCCGGATGCCGCACTCGGCATCACTTTCGGCACGGTGAAGATGCCGGCCCGGTTCTTGCCGTCGACCAGGATGGCGCGATAGTTCTCCTCGATCGCCTCCCAGCCGCAGACGCCGACGCCGACAACCGCGCCCATCCGGTAGGTGGTTGCTTCAGTCGATGTCAGGCCGGCATGCTGCATGGCTTCGCGCGCGGCAATCGTCGCCAAAAGGCTGAAGCGGTCCATCGACACGGTCTGCTTGTGGCTGATGCCATGGTCGGGCAGCGTCTTGATTTCGCAGCCGACCTTGACCTTCAAATCATGCAAACCGGGATTGCTGATTTGACCGATGGCCGATCGGCCGGCCCGCATTTCGTTCCAGATTGCAGGCGCATTGGCGCCGAGCCCGCATATGCCGCCGATGCCGGTAATGACGACGCGCTTTTGCATTCAGCTCAGGCTTTTTTCGCAATCAGCGCGCGAACAGCCTCAACCATATCGCCGACATTCTTGAGATTGCTCCAGGCATCGACCGTGTTCATCTCGATCTCGATGCCGTACTGCTCCTCGAGATCGAAGATGATCTCGGTCAGTTCCAGGGAATGGATGCCAAGCGCGGTCAATTCCGTATTGGTGGTGATCTCTTCGCCACCGGGCTCCGCATGTGCCCTGATCTTGGCGATGATTTCCGTTGCCAGCTCGTCAGCCATTCGATTCCTTCCCCAATTTTATAACGTCGCGGTGCCGATTGGTTGGCGCCCCTGTTGCCTGGACTGAAATCGCCGTCGCCTTCAAAAACCCGCCAGGCGCAGCATGACCGTTCCAAAGAGGCTCCCTCTATAGAAACGGAAACGCTGTCAAGCAACAAGCTATATCAACAAGCACCATATCGACAAAGCGCCGGGAGTGCTTAACGTTAGCGCCGTGGATACGTTGCAGCATGTCTTGATCCCAGCTCTTCCGGCCCAGCGCGCGGCCGGGGCGGCCCGGCTTGCGTGCGGCGTCAGGGATGGACGCACCCGGCTTTTGCGCCTCTATCAGGACGGCTCGGCCAAAATCCGCATGCCGGCCGTTGCGGCCGATCCGCTCGAAGCCGTGCTCATCAACACCGCCGGCGGTCTGACCGGCGGCGATCGGCTCGGCTGGGAAATCGATGTCGGGCCAGGTGCCTCCGCCTCGATAACCACCCAGGCCTGCGAAAAGATCTATCGTGCCGCTAGCGACCGCGCCGAAGTTCGGGTGAAGCTCAGCGTCGGCGCGGGCGGGCGTATCGCCTGGCTGCCCCAGGAAACCATCGTCTTCGACCGCTCGGCCTTTGCCCGCACGCTCGAGGTCGAGCTTGCCGCAGGCGCCGAGGCATTGCTGCTTGAAGCCACCATATTCGGCCGCCTCGCCATGGGCGAAGAGGCCGCGCACGGCCATTTCCACGACCGTTGGCGTGTCCGCCAGGATGGTGCGCTCGTTCATGCCGAGGATTTCCGCATCGGGCCGGCTATCGCGGCGGCACTTGGCCGCCCGGCGGTCGCCGGCGGCGCCATTGCCGCTGCGACGCTGCTGATGGTCTCGCCGCAGGCCGAAGCCTTGCTCGATCCGGCCCGCGACATCGTCGGCGCCGACGGCGATGCCAGCGCCTGGAGCGTCAAAAAATCTGGCAAGCTTCTTGCGAGGCTGTTTGCCGAGGACGGCTATCAGCTGCGCAAGCGGCTGGTTCCGCTCGTCGAACTGCTCAACGGGCGGGCGGGTCTGCCCAAATTATGGTCACTCTGAGCCAAATACAGGCCAAATCCAGGAAAGCGCATGAACCTGACGCCGCGTGAAAAGGACAAGCTGCTCATCGCCATGGCGGCGATCGTGGCGCGCAAGCGGCTGGAACGCGGCGTCAAGCTCAATCACCCCGAAGCGATCGCGCTGATCACCGATTTCGTCGTCGAGGGCGCCCGCGACGGCCGCCCGGTCGCCGAACTGATGGAGGCCGGCGCCCATGTCATCACCCGCGCGCAGGTGATGGAAGGCATCGCCGAGATGATCCACGACGTGCAGGTCGAGGCGACCTTTCCCGACGGCACCAAGCTGGTGACCGTTCACGAACCGATCAGGTGAGGAGAAAACGATGCTGGAGCTGCGACCGAATTGCGAATGCTGCGACAAGGACCTGCCGCCGGAAGCGGCGGACGCGCTGATCTGCACCTTTGAATGCACCTTCTGCGCTGACTGCGCTGAACATGTGCTGGGCGGCGTCTGCCCGAACTGCGGCGGCAATTTTTCCGCACGCCCGATCCGCCCAGTGGAGAAACTGGTGAAATATCCGGCCTCGACCCAACGCGTGCTCAAGGCCGAGGGCTGCGGCCCGCGCAAGGCTGCGTGATTGTTTTCGTGACTTCGAAGGGAAGACCGATGATCTCTGCTTCAACCAAACGCACCACGCTTGCAGCGATCCTGCTGCTGGCGGCGGCGATGCCCGCCTATGCCCATGTCGGCATCGGCACGACCTCGTCCTTCGCGGCGGGCTTCGCGCATCCGCTGTCCGGCCTCGACCATATGACCGTCATGGTAGCCGTCGGCCTGTGGGCGGCGCTCAAGGGCGGCAAGGCAATCTGGGCCTGGCCGCTGGCCTTTGTCGGCGTCATGCTGGTCGGCGGCGCGCTCGGCATGCTCCACGTGCCGGTGCCTTTCGTCGAACCGGGCATCCTTGCCTCCGTCGTCGCGCTTGGCTTGCTGGTGGCGTTGGCGGTCGATCTGCCGGTCTCGGCCGGAGTCGCCATCATCGGCCTGTTCGCGCTGTTCCATGGCCATGCCCACGGCACCGAAGTGCCGGAAAATGCCGGTGGACTTGACTATATGGCCGGCTTTGCCGTTGCCACCGCACTTCTCCATGCCATGGGCATCGCTGCCGGCCTTGGCCTCGGCATGCGCTTTCGCGGGCTTGCCCGCGCCGCTGGCGCCGCTTGTGCTGCAGTCGCCGTCGGCCTGGTCTTCGGCGTTTTGTGAGGCTAACGATGATTCCCGGCGAAATCATCACGGCAAGCGGCGACATCGAGCTCAACAAGGGGCTGCCGACGGTGACGCTGAAGGTGGCCAACAGCGGCGACCGGCCGATCCAGGTCGGCAGCCACTACCATTTCTTCGAGACCAATGAGGGGTTGAAATTCGATCGCGACAAAGCGCGCGGCAGGCGTCTGGACATTGCCGCCGGCACCGCGATGCGCTTCGAACCGGGACAAGAGCGGGACGTCACGCTGGTGCCGTTCGGAGGAAAACGCGAGGTCTACGGTTTTCAGCAGAAGATCATGGGCAGGCTGTGAGATCGACGGGGTCGGGCGCCCTGAGGTCAGTTCGACGGCCTGGCCGCCGCGTAGATGACGATTCTTGCCGAGCCGTCGAATTCCACCGCAAGGACGTCTTCCGTAAGCACGCGCCGCGAATCGATGGCGTTGAACAGCAAGGCGTTGGCGTCGATCTCCTTGCGCAGTTCCGCAATGTCATCCTGATGCTGTTCGACCTTGCTCTCTACCGCCGGCGGCGGGCCGCCTTCGCTGCGCGCCGCGTCGGTGAGGAAGACGATATCCACAGTATCGAGCTTGGACGTCTTGCGCACGGCGCCGATGTTCTCACGCGTCCGCTCGATCGCGGTGATGATCTTGTTGGTCTGTGGTTCCGTCCGCGCCTCCTCCTGCCGGACATCGGAGCCGACGATCCTGTTGACGGTGTCGGCCCGGTTGACGGCGTCAGCGCTTTCAAGACCTTGCGCGGCTTGCGGGCCGAAAGCTGCGAGAAATGTGCAGGCAGCAAGGCTCTGGAGCCATCTGGTGTCGGCAAAGACAGGCATTGCTCGCTCCTGGTGGACTTTTCTGTGCAACGCCGTTCGGCGCCAAAGGAACGAAACGCCTCCTGTCGGGCGAAGGTTCCCTGTGGGCTGGCGGGCCGGGTGCCGGCCCGCCAAGCGCTTCTTTCAGCTTGCCTTCTTGGTGACAAGGGTCAGCGCGCCATCGGTGGTCATGCTGGCGGCGACCACCTGTGCCGAGGTGAGCCCCTTGGCTTCGAGCGCCGACTTGATCTGCGGCGTCGCGTCGATCGAAGAGCGCAGTTTCTGCAGCCCGGCATCGCCACGCTGGGCGATCACCTGATTGACCTGCGTCTGGGTGGCCTTGGGCAATTCGCTGATATCGACGATGTTGACCTTCTGGATCGCCGGCGCCGCCGGCTGAGCGCTGGGCGCCGCCGGCTTCGGTTGCGGCGTGGGCTGCTGCTGGGCGCCGGCTACGGTTGCGGAGGCCAGCGTGGCGGCGGCTGCAAGAACGATGATTTTGCGCATGTATTTTCCTTTCATCGATTTGGCCAAGGGTTTGGCAAACGGGCGGTTTGGGGTGGCACGGCCACCTCAACGGCCAAATGGGATCAGAAGGTGTCGCCGAGCGGGTCATTGCATGACCATTGGATGGCGACGATGTGGAGTTCGGCTGCGGCCGGACTCTCGTTTGGGGAGCATTGACTGATGGCTAGAATTACCCGCGCCGCCTACGCGCAGATGTATGGCCCGACGGTCGGCGACAGAGTGCGCCTGGCCGATACCGAGCTGTTTATCGAGGTCGAAAAGGACCTCACCGTCCATGGCGAGGAGGTGAAATTCGGCGGCGGCAAGGTCATCCGCGACGGCATGGGCCAGAGCCAGGTGTCGCGCGCCGGCGGCGCGGTCGACACGGTCATCACCAACGCGCTGGTGGTCGATGCCACTGCCGGCATCTTCAAGGCCGATATAGGTCTCAGGGACGGCCGCATCGCGGCGATCGGCAAGGCCGGCAATCCCGACACGCAGGACGGTGTCACCATCATCATCGGCCCCGGTACCGAGATCATCGCCGGCGAGGGCAAGATCCTGACCGCCGGCGGCTTCGACGCGCACATCCACTTCATCTGCCCGCAGCAGATCGACGAAGCGCTGATGTCGGGCATCACCACCATGCTCGGCGGCGGCACCGGCCCGGCGCATGGCACGCTGGCCACCACCTGCACGCCGGGACCCTGGCACATGGCGCGCATGATCCAGTCCTTCGACGCTTTCCCGATGAACATCGGCCTGTCCGGCAAGGGCAATGCCTCGCTGCCGGCGGCGCTCGAGGAAATGGTGCTGGGCGGCGCCTGCTCGCTGAAGCTGCACGAGGACTGGGGCACGACGCCGGCGGCCATCGACTGCTGCCTGTCGGTTGCCGACGATTACGACGTGCAGGTGATGATCCACACCGACACGCTGAACGAATCCGGCTTCGTCGAGAACACCGTCGCCGCCATCAAGGGCCGCACCATCCACGCCTTCCACACCGAGGGTGCCGGCGGCGGCCATGCGCCTGACATCATCAAGGTTTGCGGCCTGCCCAACGTCATCCCGTCCTCGACCAACCCGACCCGGCCCTACACCGTCAACACGCTGGCCGAGCATCTCGACATGCTGATGGTCTGCCATCATCTGTCGCCGTCGATCCCCGAAGACATCGCCTTTGCCGAAAGCCGCATCCGCAAGGAGACCATCGCGGCGGAAGACATTCTGCATGACATCGGCGCCTTCTCGATCATCTCGTCGGACTCGCAGGCAATGGGCCGCGTCGGCGAGGTGGCGATCCGCACCTGGCAGACCGCCGACAAGATGAAGCGCCAGCGCGGGTCATTGCCGCAGGAGACCGGCAACAACGACAATTTCCGCGTCCGCCGCTACATCGCCAAATACACCATCAACCCGGCAATCGCGCATGGCCTGTCCAGGGACATCGGTTCGATCGCGGTCGGCAAGCGCGCCGATCTGGTGCTGTGGAACCCAGCCTTCTTCGGCGTCAAACCGGACATGGTGCTGATCGGCGGCATGATAGCCGCAGCCCCGATGGGCGACCCAAACGCCTCTATCCCGACACCGCAGCCGATGCACTACCGCCCGATGTTCGGCGCCTATGGCAAGGCCAGGACCAACTCGTCGGTGACCTTCGTTTCGAAGGCCGCGCTGGAGTCCGGCCTGCATGGCCGTCTTGGCGTCGACAAGCAGTTCGTCGCGGTGGAAAACACCCGTGGCGGCATCGGCAAGCATTCGATGGTGCTCAACGACGCTACGCCGCATATCGAGGTCGATCCGGAGACTTACGAGGTGCGCGCCGATGGCGAGCTACTGACCTGCGAGCCGGCAACCGTGCTGCCGATGGCGCAGCGGTATTTTCTGTTTTGAGGCGAGGGGCGATTTGATCGACCCGGCAAATTCCGTTGCGACCCGGTCGGTCCCGCCGCAATATGCGGCTCAAAGAAACCGCGTAGCAGGTCATGGCCACCGAAATAGCCTCCGCCCACGACATCTTCCCGCATATCCGCATCGTCATGGGCATGGTGATCGGACTTGGCGTCGCTCGCCTGCTGTCGGGGGTGGCGCGGATCGTTCAGCATCCGGGCCAGTACAGGCTCTATCCCGTGCACCTCGGCTGGGTCGCCTCCATGCTGTTGCTGCTGGTGCATTTCTGGTGGTGGGAGTTCGGCCTCTACACCATAGAGGTCTGGACTTTCGGCAAGTACCTGTTCCTGATCTTCTACGCCATCACGCTGTTCCTGCTGTGCGCGCTGCTGTTTCCGGATTCGATGCTCGACTACACCAGCTATGAGGATTTCTTCTATTCGCGTCGCGGCTGGTTCTTCGGCCTGCTGGCGACGACCTATCTGCTCGATGTCGTCGATACGCTGCTGAAAGGTCCCGAGCATTTCGCCCGCTACGGCAATGAATATCTGTTCCGAACGCCGGTTTTCGTGGTGTTGTGCATTGCCGCCATACTGGTGCGTGACCGCCGTTTCCACATCGCCTTCGTCGTGGGCACGCTGATTTACCAAATATCGTTCATCCTGCGGCTCTTCGACACCATCGTCTGAACAGTGGCTATGGTTTAGGGTCGCAGGAAAGAGGGTTCAACCATGTACAAGGCCATCGGATCGCGTGGATCCCGCGTCAGCCGCGTTCTGTGGATGCTCGAGGAACTCGGGCAGCCCTATGAATTCGTCGAGGTCAAATTGCGTTCGCCCGAAGCCTATGCGCTCAACCCGTCGGGCAAGGTGCCGATCCTGATCGATGGCGAACTGACGGTGACCGATTCGGCGGCAATCTGCGTCTATCTCGCCGACAAGCACGCCGACAAAGGCATGGGCGCCAATCCAGGTGTGGCCGGACGCGCCGAAATGGATTCCTGGATGCATTTTGCCCAGTCCGAGTTCGAAGCGCCGCTGTGGAACAAGCTGCGCCACCGCTTCCTGTTGCCGAAGGACGTGCGGGTCGATGTCGGCCCCGCCGCTGCCTACGATTTCGCCTCGGAGGCCAAGGCGCTCGACGGCCGGCTGGGGGATCGGGAGTTTGCGCTGGGCGACCGGTTTTCCGCCGTCGACGTGCTGTTGGGCGACATGGGCGGCTGGGCCCGCGCCGGAAAATTTCCGATCGAATCCGAGCGCGTCAACGCGTATTTCGACCGCGTCCTGGCGCGGCCTGCCCGTGCGAGAGCCCAGGCTAACGGTGGAGCCATGCGATGAAACTCAACCTGAACACCGACTTCACCAAGTTCCCGCGCGCCGTCTCGGTCGTGGCTGCCGGCACTGCCGGAACCACGGCCCCATCCGGCCGTGCCGTCCTGCCCCATGACGAGCGTCATTTGCGCCGCCGCGCCATCGAGCTTGCCGACGGCAGCAAGGTGCTGGTCGACCTGCCCGAACCCGTGACCTTGAACGATGGCGACCGGCTGGTGCTGGAGGATGGCGGCCAGGTCGAGATCACCGCGGCACCCGAAGAGGTCTACGACATCCGCGCCCGCCACGCCGTGCATCTGACCGAACTCGCCTGGCATATCGGCAACCGGCATCTGGCGGCTGCGATTGAGCCCAGCCGCATCCTGATTTTGCGCGACCATGTCATCAAGGCTATGCTGGAAGGGCTGGGCGCCACGGTGCGCGAAGTCTCCGAACCGTTCAAGCCGGTGCGCGGCGCCTATTCCGCCCAAGGTGCGCATGGTCACGATCATGGCCATGCGCATGCGCACGCCGAAGCGCATTCCCATGATGGACGTTCCCACGCACACAGCGAGTCGCATTCGCACAGCCATTCCCATGACGGGCATAATCACGATCATGACTGACCAGCCATCCGGCATCGCTTTGCTGCGGCTCATGGCGTGGCTGTCGCCGGCCTTTCCCGTTGGCGGCTTTGCCTACAGCCATGGACTCGAGCGTGCCGTGCAAGACGGGCTGGTTGCCGACACCGCCAGCCTCGCCTTCTGGCTGGAGACGCTGGTCGAGATGGGCTCGGGCTGGAACGACGCCGTGCTGTTCGCGGAAAGCTGGCGCCGCGCCCGCGACGGCGGCGACCTCCATGAAGGCGACCTCCATGAAATTGCCGATCTCGCCGAAGCGCTGGCCGGCTCGCGTGAGCGCCACACCGAAACCATGCTGCAAGGCGCCGCCTTCCTGAAAGCGGCAGCGGCGTGGGCGAATCCGGTGTTCGGCCGCCTGCCGGCCGAATGCGCCTACTGTGTCGCCGTCGGCGCCGTTGCCGGCGGCAACGGCATCGCGCTTCCGGACGCGATGTCGGCCTTCCTGCAGGCCTTCTTCTCCAACCTCGTCCAGGCGGCGATCCGACTCGGAATCGTCGGCCAGACGGACGCTATGGCCTTGCTCGCCGGCTTCGAGCCGTTGGCGCTGTCGACGGCCGCGCGCGCCGCCGGCTCGACATTGGACGATCTCGGCGGCTGCGCCTTCATCTCCGACATCATGGCGATGAAGCACGAGACGCAGTATTCCAGGCTGTTCCGCTCATGATCGTCCTCGCCTTCGTCCTCTCGGCCGTCCTGCTGCTGATCACCGCGCTGCATGTCTATTGGGGCCTTGGCGGCATCTGGCCGGGCAGGGACGGCGTCTCCTGCGCCCACGCCGTCGTCGGCTTTCGCGGCGTCGACGAGATGCCGACGCCGTTTGCCTGTTTCGCCGTTGCCGCGTGCCTGTGCCTGGCGACCCTGTGGCCGCTGGCGCTGACAGGGGTCTTCGCCACCCCCTTTCCACGGGACGGCCTTGCCGCCACAGCGCTGCTCATCGGGCTGGTCTTCCTCGGCCGCGGCATTGCCGGCTTCACGCCGTGGTGGCGCCGCCTGGCGCCGGAACAGCCTTTTGCGCGGCTCGATGTCAGCTTCTATTCGCCGCTCTGCCTGTTGATCGGGCTCAGCTTCACCATCCTCGCCATCACGGAGTTTTCGGCATGACGGATTTTTCGCTATGACTCAGGCCAATGGTCCCCTGCGCATCGGCATCGGCGGTCCCGTCGGCTCCGGCAAGACGACGCTAACCGAAAAGCTCTGCAAGGCGCTGCGCGACGATTTCTCCATCGCCGTCGTCACCAACGACATCTACACCAAGGAAGACGCCATGATGCTGGCTCGCCTGCAGGCGCTGCCTGAGGACCGCATCGTCGGCGTGGAGACCGGCGGCTGCCCGCACACCGCCATCCGTGAGGACGCCTCGATCAATTTGCAGGCGATCGCCGGGCTGAACAGGAAATTCCCCGATCTCGACATCGTCTTCATCGAATCCGGCGGCGACAATCTTGCCGCCACCTTCTCGCCCGACCTCGCCGACCTGACCCTCTATGTCATCTCGGTTTGCCAGGGCGAGGAAATCCCCAGGAAGGGCGGGCCGGCGATCACCCGTTCCGATTTCCTGGTCATCAACAAGAGCGACCTGGCGCCCTATGTGAACGTCAACCTCGATGTCATGGAGAGCGACGCCGCCCGAATGCGGGGCAAGCGCCCGTTCGGCTTCACCGACCTGTCGCGCGGCAAGGGACTGCAGGAAGTCATCGACTTCATCGTCGAACATGGCGGGCTGCAGTCGGCTCGCTCGGCGGCGTAATGCATGTCGCCCAAAAGTGCGTAGCGGTTTTGGGACAACCTGACCCACCAGTTTGCGGTTGCTGGCCAGGGCTGAGCGCGGCATTCTCTTAAAAACGGAGGTTTTTCGGATGAGCATCGCCCGCCTGCAAAAGGAAACGCTGACCAACCTGCCCTACTATGAGGAGCGCGTCGATCTGGCCGCCGCCTTCCGCTGGACGGCGCGGCTCAACATGCATGAAGCCGTGGCCAACCACTTCTCGCTGTCGGTCAACGAGGACGGCAGCAATTCCTGATGAACCCCAACCAGGTGCATTTCTCGCGCATCAAGGCGAGCGACCTTTTGCTGATCGACGCCAACGATCCCGAGACGCTGACCGGCCCCGACGCGCCCGACCCGACTGCCTGGGGCCTGCACGGCGCCATTCACCGCAACGTGCCGCATGCGCGCTGCGCCATGCATGTGCATTCCATTCATGCCACCGTGCTTGCATCGCTGGCCGACTCGACCCTGCCGCCGATCGACCAGAACTCGGCCATGTTCTTCAACCGCCACGTCGTCGATGCCCACTATGGCGGGCTGGCCTTCGAGGGAGAGGGCGAGCGCTGCTCGCGACTGCTCACCGACCCGAAGGTCAAAGTGATGGTGATGGGCAATCACGGCGTCATGGTCATCGGCGACACCGTTGCCGACGCCTTCAACCGCATGTTCTATTTCGAGCGTGCCGCCGAGACCTACATCAAGGCGCTGTGGACCGGCCGTCCGCTGCGCACGCTCTCCGACGCCATTGCCGAAAAGGCCGCCAGCGAAATGGACGACTATCCCGGCCAGGCGGAGCGTCACCTTGCCGAGCTGAAGGCGATCCTCGACGAGGAGGAGCCGGTTTACCGGAGCTGAATGAGTTCACCCTTCTCCCCGTTCACGGGGAGAAGGTCCCGGCAGAGGGATGAGGGGCAGCGCAGGCCTTCGCGGGTCTTCTCAGAGTCCCAACTGAGCCCGCAACTCTTCCGCACTGTTGATCACGACAGCGCCCTTCGGTCCTGCCATCGGCGCTTCCGGCCAGAAGATCGTCCGCATCCCAGCGGCCAGGCCTGATGTGGCGCCGGTAACGCTGTCGTCGACGGCCACCGCGTCTGAAGGATCGACGCCGGCCAGCCATGCGGCGCGCAGGAACGGTTCGGGATGCGGCTTGCCTTCGCGCACGTCGTTTCGGCTGATCGTGCGCATGCCGGGATAGATCAGGCCGACGGCGCTCAGATTTGAATCGACGATCACCCGGTCGGAATTGGACACCACCGCCTGCTGCACGCCGAGCGCGCGCAACTCGTTGAACACTTCGATCGCGCCGGGGCGCGGCTTCAGCGTCTCGGCCATCGGCATGTAGTGATCGTATTTGCGCACGATCCAGTCGTCGAAGGGCAGGTCGAGGCCGAACTCGCTGCGCAGCATCTCGTAGACCGGTGCGGCGGCGACGCCCAGCACCCGCTCATGCAGGTCGGCCGGCGGCGTGATACCGACGCTGCGCAGCGCCGCCACCAAGGCCGCCTCGTGCAGCGGCTCGCTGTCGACCAGCGTGCCGTCCATATCCCAGAAAACCGCTTTCGGCGTCATGCGAGGCTCCTTTTGCCGATCCCCTTAAAGCGTTTGTATCAGGAGATAAACCGCCGAGCCCGTCCGCTGGCGATTTTCGCTGGGTTGGTTGCCGCGCGGCGGCCGGATCGAAGCAGCAAGCAATTGCCCTGCCGATTGAACAATTGCGCGCCGACACATTCCCTGCAAGACTATGACGCTTCGCCCAAGGGCGCGCAAAGGGGCAGGGCTGGAGGCACATTTTGAATTCGCGACAAGATGGCGGCAGCAGCAGGCTGGACGAGGCAGCGCGCGCCGGCTGGCTTTATTATGTTGCCGGCAACACCCAGGACCAGATCGCCGCCACGCTCGGCATTTCCCGGCAGACGGCGCAGCGGCTGGTGTCGCTGGCGGTGTCGGAGGGGCTGATCAAGGTTCGCGTCGATCACCCGATCGCCAATTGCCTTGATCTCGCAGCTAGACTGAAGTCACGCTACGCGCTCGACCTCGTCGAAGTGGTGCCGAGCGATCCAACCTCATCCTCGACCACGATCGGCATTGCCGAGGCGGCCGCGGCCGAGATCGAGCGGCGGCTGCGGTCACCGACGCCCATCGTCTTGGCCATCGGCACCGGCCGCACGCTGAAGGCGGCGATCGAGCAATTGCCGCCGATGGAATGCTCGCAGCACAAGGTTGTGTCCTTGACCGGCAACATCTCGCCCGACGGTTCGGCCGCCTTCTACAACGTCATCTTCACCATGGCCGACCGGGTCAAGGCGCGCTCGTTCCCGATGCCGCTGCCGGTCATCGCCTCGTCGCCGGAAGAGCGCGAGATGCTGCTTGCCCAGCCGATGATCCAACCGACGCTGGCGCTGGCCGCGGAAGCCGACGTCACCTTTGTCGGCATCGGCGATCTCGGCCCGAAGGCGCCGCTCTACGAGGACGGTTTTATCTCGGAAAGCGAGCTGAAGGCGTTGCAAAAGGCTGGCGGCGTCGCCGAGATCGTCGGCTGGGTGTTCGACCGAGAAGGCCGCATGATCGAGGGCATCACCAACGACCGGGTATCGTCGGCAGCCTTGCCGTCACGCGAAAAGTCGCTGGTCATTGCGCTCGCCATGGGCGAGCGCAAATTGCCGGGCATCCTGGCCGCGGTGAACCGCCGGCTGGTCAATGGCCTCATCACCGACGAGCGGACCGCCACGGCCTTGCTCGACGGTTCCTGATACCGATTAAGCGGCCCATCGATAAAATCCAACACGTTTATTTGCAGCGCCCGGACGGGTCGTTGCCGTCGAGGAAGCCCATGTCGCGCTGCAAATGCGGCGACAACTCCCGGACGTCGATGTAGCCGCGCCGGCGGTGCACAAGCAGGGAAAATTCATGCGCCAGCAGGGAAAACCAGCTCTGCGCCGGGGTGGAATGGAGTTTTTGCTGTACCGTGGTCATGATCTTCAGCCTCCGCTATGCTTGAACTTGATTGATCGTTGACACCAGATATCGGCCTGATTGGCTCTTGCCGCCAATCAAAGGTCGATCACGACCCATAAGGAGGGCTTATGCCCGATCTCAAGGCACCACAGCTCGCCCAGTTGCCGCCGCTGCAGGCCATCAGGGTGTTCGAAGCCGTCGCGCGGCATCTCTCCTTCACCAAGGCCGCGCAGGAACTCGGCATGACGCAGGCCGCCGCCAGCTATCAGATCAAGCTTCTGGAAGAGCGCATCGGTTCGCCGCTGTTCCTGCGCCAGCCGCGCCAGATCGTGCTGACCGAACCCGGCCAGCGCCTGGCGCCCGCCGTCAGCGAGGCGTTCAGCCTGCTCTCAAGCGCCTATTCCGCCGCGCGTGGGGGCGCCGATGGTGTGCTGTGCGTCTCGACGCTGCTGACCTTTGCCTCGAACTGGCTGGCGCAGCACCTCGGCTCCTTCCAGGTCGCGCATCCGTCGCTGGCGGTGCGCGTCGATACCTCGAACAGGGTGATCGATTTTGCCCGCGAGGACATGGACATCGCTATCCGCTCCGGCAGCGGCAAGTGGCCTGGAGTGGAGACCCATCTTTTGTTCAAGGCCGATTTCACCCCGGTGCTGAGCCCGGCACTCGCTGCCACCATAGGTGGCGTCCACGAACCCGCCGACCTGTTCAAGCTGCCCATTCTCGATCCCGGCGACATCTGGTGGCGGGAATGGTTCGCCCTTGCCGGCGTCCCGGCGGACGAACTTGCCAGGCGCACCGGCACCAGCATGGGCGCGCAGGCCTATGAGGCGAACGCGGCCATCGCCGGCCATGGTGTGGCGATCCTGACCACCGCATTGTTCAAGACCGAGCTCGCCGCCGGCCGCCTGATCCAGCCCTTCGACCTAGTCGGCGACGACGGCCACGCCTATTGGCTGGTCTACCCGACGGCGCGTCGCAACGTGCCGAAGATAAAGGCCTTCCGCGACTGGATCCTGGCCGAGATCGCCTGCGCCTGAGGGCGAGCGATTCGCGTACTGATTTCCGAGATCGATCTGCAAAGCGAGCCATGGATCCGCGACGAATGCTCGCTTTCGCGGACCAACAGTCCGATCGGGCCGCCGGGTTAACCAAGCTTGACAAAAACGCTGTCGATATCACTCGCCCGGCATAGGCTTGTGCTTGTGGCGGCCCAATTGAACGGGATCAATCCTTTGCAGATTGAAAACAGGGTCGATCAGCGGGCTGATGA
Source organism: Mesorhizobium sp. M0029 (assembly GCF_040323735.1). Lineage (NCBI taxonomy): Bacteria > Pseudomonadati > Pseudomonadota > Alphaproteobacteria > Hyphomicrobiales > Phyllobacteriaceae > Mesorhizobium > Mesorhizobium sp. M0029. Next base: position 165,006 of record NZ_JAMYVF010000010.1, on the reverse strand, counting down.
AAGTCTATCGTGTCGAAGAAATGGACAGCAACACCGTGCGCACGACGCAGGTGATCGAAGCATTTACGCCGTTTCAAGCTGCCGTGAAGGCAATCGGCCGGGAAGTTAGGCTGCGCAAGGACGAGCCCAGCTGGATCCAGGTGACGGAAGTGCTGACCAGAGCCAAGCAAACACGCGACGGCAGGGTTTTCGAATATTCCGTGGGAAGCTACCCGTCCCACGGCTGATGGACTCGGCCCTATCGCTCCCCTGGCGCGACGATTGGGTTGCGATGGGTCGGCATCAACGCGCTCTCACATCCCCTGCAAACAGCTTCCCAAATCCGTTCAATATCCTCTACGCGCGCAACGCCGCGCTCCGCCTTGCGTGCTGCGCTGCAGCATCGAATCTGGCTTGACATAATTTATGCCAAGTGAGTAATTGCCCATTACCAAGGCAAATGCTCATCTTGGTTCATGGGAGGAATTTGATGAAACTGCGCACGCTCACCCTGGGCTTGTTGTCGGCCAGCGCTTTCGCTTTTGCCGCACACGCCGAATCCATCACCATCGCCACGGTCAACAATGGCGACATGGTCCGCATGCAAAAGCTGACGGACGACTTCACCAAGGCGAACCCCGACATCCAGCTGAACTGGGTCACGCTCGAAGAGAACGTGCTGCGCGAGCGCGTCACCACCGACATCGCAACCAAGGGCGGCCAGTATGACGTGATGACGATCGGCACCTACGAGGTTCCGATCTGGGCCAAGCAGAGCTGGCTGTTGCCGCTCGACAAGCTCGGCGACGACTATGACGCCAAGGACATCATCCCGGCCATCGCCGGCGGCCTCTCGGTCGACGGCAAGCTCTATGCCGCGCCCTTCTACGGCGAAAGCTCCTTCGTCATGTACCGCAAGGACCTGATCGAGAAGGCCGGGCTGACCATGCCCGATGCCCCGACGTGGGACTTCATCAAGCAGGCGGCCGACAAGATGACCGACCGCGCCAATGGCGTGAACGGCGTATGCCTGCGCGGCAAGGCCGGCTGGGGCGAGAACACGGCGTTCCTGACGGCCATGTCCAACTCGTTTGGCGCCCGCTGGTTCGACGAGAACTGGAAGCCGCAGTTCGACCAACCGGAATGGAAGAACACACTGCAGTTCTATGTCGACCTGATGAAGGCCGACGGTCCGGAAGGCGCTTCGTCCAACGGCTTCAACGAGAATCTGGCTCTGTTCCAGCAAGGCAAGTGCGGCATGTGGATCGACGCCACCGTGGCGGCGTCCTTCGTCTCGGATCCGAAGGCCTCGAAGGTGGCCGACAAGGTCGGTTATGCTTTGGCGCCGGACAATGGCCTCGGCAAGCGCGCCAACTGGCTCTGGGCATGGTCGCTGGCGATCCCCGCAGGCACGCAGAAGGCGGAATCCGCCCAGAAGTTCGTCTCATGGGCGACCAGCAAGCACTATGCCGAACTGGTCGCTTCCAAGGAAGGCTGGGCCAACGTCCCTCCGGGAACGCGTTCCTCTCTCTACGCCAATCCCGAGTACCAGAAGGCGGCCCCGTTCGCCAAGATGACGCTGGACTCGATCGATGCCGCCGATCCGGCGCATCCGACCGTCAAGCCGGTGCCCTATGTCGGTGTGCAGTTCGTCGCCATTCCTGAGTTCCAGGGCCTCGGCACAACCGTTGGCCAGCTGTTCTCGGCGGCGCTCGCCGGCCAGACCAGCGTAGACGACGCGCTCAAGCAGGCGCAGGACGCCGCCACGGCGACCATGACCGAAGGCGGCTATATCAAGTAAGGCTCCTCCCGGTGCCGAACGCCGGTCGCCTCCTGACCGGCGATGGCCGCCCGAGTCCCAGTTCGGGCGGCCGCTTTTTCCCCGCTGTGAAAATTCAGTCCGACTAGTGAAGGGTGACCGTCATGGCTACTCAGCAGACCCGTTCGCTTGCCCGCTTCATGATGGCGCCGTCCGTCGTGTTGCTGTTCGTCTGGATGATCGTGCCGCTGGTCATCACCTTCTGGTTCTCCTTCCAGCAATACAATCCGCTGAACCCGATCCGCGACGGCTTCGTCTGGTTCTCGAACTACTCGCTGTTCTATTCCAACCCGGCATTCCTGCAATCGATCCTGAACACGCTCGTCCTGGTCGGCAGCGTGCTGCTGATCACCGTGATCGGCGGCATCATGCTGGCGCTGTTGATCGATCAGCCGATGTGGGGACAGGGGATCGTGCGCATCCTCGTCATCTCTCCGTTCTTCGTCATGCCGCCGGTGGCGGCACTGGTCTGGAAGAACATGATCATGCACCCGCAATACGGCGTCTTTGCCGATATTGCGCGTTTTTTCGGCGCCCAGCCAATCGACTGGTTCGGGCAGCACCCGATGCTGGCCATCATCATCATCGTCGCCTGGCAATGGCTGCCCTTCGCAACGCTGATCCTTTTGACCGCCCTGCAGTCGCTCGACGGCGAGCAGAAGGAAGCCGCCGAGATGGACGGCGCCGGCTTCGTCAGCCGCTTCATCTATCTGACGCTGCCGCACATGTCGCGCGCCATCACCGTCGTCATCCTGATCCAGACCATCTTCCTGCTGTCGGTCTATGCCGAAATCCTGGTCACCACCAATGGCGGACCCGGCTATGCCTCCACCAACCTGCCCTTCCTCGTCTACCAGAAGGCATTGCTGGAGTTCAAAATCGGCCAGGCATCGGCCGGCGGTGTCATCGCCGTCATTCTCGCCAACATCGTCGCCTTCTTCGCCATGCGCGCGGTCGGCAAGAACCTGGACAAGTAAGGGAGGATACGATGGCACGTGCAGTCACCACCCAACACAAGGTCATCGCGACAGGCGCCGCCTGGATCGTCGCGCTGCTGATCTTCTTCCCGATCCTCTACACGATCATCACCTCGTTCAAGTCGGAGCAGGAGGCCATCCAGGGCTTCGCGCTGATCCCGTCGGGGACGTTCGAGAGCTATACCGAGGTCCAGGCGCAGAGCGGCTACTTCAAGTTCTTCTTCAACTCGGTGCTGCTCTCGGTCGGCTCGACCATCCTGGCCCTGATAGTCGCGGTTCCGGCCGCCTGGTCGATGGCCTTCTCGCCGGGCAAGTGGACCAAGGACATCCTGATGTGGATGCTCTCGACCAAGATGATGCCGGCGGTTGCCGTGCTGTTCCCGATCTATCTCATCTTCCGCGATGCCGGACTGCTCGACAGCCGCATCGGCCTGATGATCATGCTGATGCTGATCAACCTGCCCATCGTGATCTGGATGCTCTACACCTACTTCCGCGAAATCCCCGGCGAGATCCTGGAAGCGGCACGCATGGACGGCGCCACCCTGTGGGGCGAGATCGTCTATGTGCTGACCCCCATGGCCGTGCCGGGCATCGCATCGACCATGCTGCTCAACATCATCCTGGCGTGGAACGAAGCGTTCTGGACCATCCGCCTGACCACCACCGAGGCAGCGCCGCTGACGGCCTTCATCAGTTCGTTCTCGAGCCCGCAAGGCCTGTTCTGGGCCAAGCTTTCGGCGGCCTCGACGCTGGCCATCGCCCCCATCCTGATCATGGGCTGGTTCAGCCAGAAGCAGCTGGTGCGCGGCCTGACATTCGGCGCGGTAAAATAACGGACGTTGCCTGAAGCAATCCGGCCAAATAACCCCTCGGGGAGGAAACCATGGGAAACATCACGCTCAAGAACGTCTCCAAGCATTTCGGATCGACGGTCATCATTCCAGGCCTCGACCTGGTCATCGAGAATGGCGAGTTCGTCGTCTTCGTCGGGCCGTCGGGTTGCGGCAAGTCCACGTTGCTGCGCCTCATCGCCGGGCTCGAGGACACCAGCGGGGGCACCATCAACATCGATGGCCGTGACGTCACCGGCGAGGCGCCGGCCAAGCGCAAGCTGGCCATGGTATTCCAGTCCTATGCGCTCTATCCGCATATGACGGTGGCCAAGAACATCGGCTTCCCGCTGAAGATGGCGGGCGAGGATGTGGCGACGATCGACAAGAAGGTGAAGGACGCAGCCCGGGTCCTCAACCTCACCAACTATCTCGAACGCCGGCCCGGCCAGCTCTCCGGCGGCCAGCGGCAACGCGTCGCCATCGGCCGCGCCATCGTGCGCCAGCCCTCGGCATTCCTGTTCGACGAGCCGCTGTCCAACCTCGATGCTGCACTGCGCGGCACCATGCGGCTCGAAATCAGCGAGCTGCACCATCAGCTCAAGACGACGATGGTCTACGTCACCCACGACCAGATCGAAGCCATGACCATGGCCGACAAGATCGTCGTGCTCAACGCCGGCAACATCGAACAGGTCGGCTCGCCGATGGAACTCTACAAGTCGCCGAAGAACCTGTTCGTGGCGGGCTTCATCGGTTCGCCGAAAATGAACCTGATCGAAGGTGCGCCGGCGGCCAAATACAACGCCAAGACCATCGGCATTCGTCCTGAGCATATGGGGATATCGACCACAGCGGGTGACTGGAAAGCCCTTGTCGGCGTCGCCGAGCATCTGGGCTCCGACACCTTCCTGCATGTCCAGGCCGACGGCGCCGGTCCGCTGACGGTACGCGCCGACGGCGAACTCGCCGTGCGTCACGGCGACACCATCTATTTGACGCCCGACAAGGTCCGGATGCATCGCTTCGGCCCCGATGGAAAGGCGCTGACGCAGTGAGACTGAACGGCAAATCGGCGCTGATCACCGGCTCGGCGCGCGGCATCGGCAGGGCTTTTGCCGAAGCCTACACGCGCGAGGGTGCCACGGTGGCCATTGCCGATATCAATCTGGCGGCTGCCGAAAAGACGGCCGCCGAGATCGGCGCCAACGCCTATCCGGTCGGGCTCGACGTCAGCGACCTCGCTTCGATCCAGGCGGCGGTCAAGGCGGTCGAAACAAAGACGGGCGGCCTCGACATCCTGATCAACAACGCTGCCTTGTTCGACCTGGCGCCGATCGTCGAGATCACCAAAGCGAGCTACGACAAATTGTTCTCCGTCAACGTCGCCGGCACCTTGTTCATGCTGCAGGCAGCGGCGCGTTCGATGATCGCAAGGGGCAAGGGCGGCAAGATCATCAACATCGCCAGCCAGGCAGGACGCCGCGGCGAGCCGCTGGTCGCCGTCTATTGCGCCACCAAGGCCGCGGTGATTTCGCTGACCCAGTCCGCCGGGCTCGATCTGATCAAGCACCGCATCAACGTCAATGGCATCGCGCCCGGCGTCGTCGACAGCGATATGTGGGATGAGGTCGATGCGCTGTTTGCCAAATATGAGAACCGGCCGAAGGGCGAGAAGAAGCGGCTGGTCGGCGAGGGCGTGCCCTATGGCCGCATGGGCAAGCCGGAGGACCTGACCGGCATGGCGGTCTTCCTGGCCAGCGACGACGCCGAATACATCGTCGCCCAGACCTACAATGTCGATGGCGGCCAATGGATGAGTTGATGGGCCGGGATCACGAAGGCCGCAGCCCGGCCAAAAGGGTAAAAAAATGACCGTGAAACTCTCCTCCTCGATCCTCTCGGAACTCCCCGCCAAGGTCGCCGGTCCCAGATATGATCGCTCCAGGCTCAAACCCGGTATCGTCCATTTCGGCGTCGGCAATTTCCATCGCTCGCATCAGGCGGTCTACCTCGACGATCTCTTCAATTCAGGCATCGGCCATGACTGGGCGCTGGTCGGCGCCGGGGTCTTCGAGGGCGAAAAAATCGGCCGTTCCAAGCTGCAGGAGCAGGACTGGCTGACCACCGTGGTCGAGCAGGATTCCGACCATATGAGCGCCCGCGTCACCGGCGTCATGATCGACTTCCTGACGCCCGGCGATGCCGATGCCATCATCGACCAGCTCGCCGATCCGGCGATCAAGATCGTCTCGCTGACCATCACGGAAGGCGGTTATTTCATCGATCCGGCCTCCGGCAAGTTCAACCCGACCCACCCCGACATCGTCGCCGACGCACAGGCAGGCACAACGCCGAAGACGGTGTTCGGCCTCATCCTTGCGGGCCTGATGCGCCGCCGGGCCGACGGCATCGTGCCGTTCACCGTCATGTCCTGCGACAACATCCCTCATAATGGCCATGTTACCTCGGATGGCGTCATCGGCCTCGCCCGGCTGATCGATGAGGATCTGGCAAACTGGGTCAGCGACAATGTCGCCTTTCCCAACGGCATGGTCGACCGCATCACGCCCGCCACCTCCGACCGCGAGCGCGGTATTCTCGCCTCGGAGTTCGGCCTCGAGGACAACTGGCCGGTGTTCTGCGAGCCGTTCAAGCAATGGGTGCTGGAAGACCGTTTCACCGACGGCCGCCCGCCGCTGGAAAAGGTCGGTGTGCAATTCGTGAGGGATGTCGCGCCCTATGAACTGATGAAGATCCGCATCCTCAATGGCGGTCATGCCACGATCGCTTATCCCGCAGGGTTGATGGACATCCATTTCGTCCATGAGGCGATGCAGGAGCCGCTGGTGCGCGGCTTCCTCGCCAAGCTCGAGCATGACGAGATCATCCCGACCGTGCCGCCGGTGCCGGACACCGTGCTGGAGGATTATTACCAGCTCATCGAGCACCGCTTTTCCAACCCCAAGATCGGCGACACCATCCGCCGGCTTTGCCTCGACGGTTCCAACCGGCAGCCGAAATTCATCATCCCGACCATCGCCGACCGGCTGAAAGCCGGGAAGAGCGTTGCGGGTCTCGCGCTGGAATCGGCGCTGTGGTGCCGCTATTGCTTCGGCACCACCGACAGCGGCGCCGACATCGAAGCCAACGATCCCAGCTGGGACCGGCTGCAGGCAACCGCCAAGGCGGCGAAGGATGCGCCCGGCGCCTGGCTTGCGATGGAGGACATCTATGGCGATGTCGGCCGCTCGGCGGCGTTCGCCGAGGCCTTTGCCCATGCGCTCAACGTCTTGTGGGCGAATGGCACGCGCGCGACGCTGACGCGCTACATCTCCGGCAAGCTCTGACGCCAGCCGCAATGACGCCCGAACTGGTCATCTTCGACTGTGACGGCGTGCTGGTCGACAGCGAGGCGCTGTCGGTTTCGGCTCTGCTCGGCATGATCTCTGCCGCCGGGGGCTCGGTCAGCGAGGATGCGGCCTACGAGCATTTCCTCGGCAAGAGCATGAAGAGCGTGCGCGAGATACTTCTTCGCGATTTCACCATCGACATCACCGACGTGCATCTGACCGATATGCGCGTCGAGCTGATGCGTAAATTCCGCGAGGAGCTGAAGCCGATTCCCGGCATCAGCGACATCCTGCCGAGGCTGGGCGTGCCCTGCTGCGTCGCTTCCTCCGGCACGCTCGACCGCATTCGCTATGCGCTCGACGTCACCGGTCTGCTCGGCCTGCTCGAGCCGCATCTGTTCAGCGCCGCCATGGTCGCGCGCGGCAAGCCGGCGCCGGATCTTTTTCTCCATGCCGCCGCCGCCATGGGCGCGCATCCCGGTAATTGCATTGTCGTCGAGGACAGCCCGGCCGGCATCGCCGCGGCGCGTGCGGCCGGCATGCGCGTCTTTGCTTTCACCGGCGGTTCGCACGCCGGCAACCCGGCCTTGAAAGCGCGGCTTGCGTCGAGTGAACCGGACTTTATATTCGCGGACATGCTGCAATTGCCCGATCTGATTGCAGGCTAGAGCATGATGCCGAAAAGTGTGAAGCGGTTTTCGGAACGACATCATGCTCTACTTCTTTGATTTAGAGACGGATTCAGATTTCGGGTCGAACAGACCTGAAATCATCCGGCTCTAGGGAGCGAGAGTAAAAGCATCTTGACGAAAAGCTTCGTTTGCGCGGTCGATGTCGGCACCGGGAGCGCCCGCGCGGGCATTCTCGATACGTCAGGCACCTTGCTCGGCCGCGCCGAGCATCCGATCGTCATGAACCAGCCGAAGGCCGATCACGCCGAGCACAATTCGCAGGATATCTGGTCGGCGGTCTGCATCGCGGTGCGTGCCGCGCGCGAAAAGGCCGGTGTGTCAGCCGACGATATTGTCGGCATGTCGTTCGACGCCACCTGCTCGCTGGTGGTGCTGGACAGGAATGCCGGCCAGCTCAGCGTCTCGGTGACGGGCGAACGGCGCTGGGACACCATCGTCTGGCTCGACCATCGCGCCATCGCCGAGGCAGATGAATGCACCGATAGCGGCCACGCCGTACTCGACTATATCGGTGGCGTCATGTCGCCGGAAATGGCGACGCCGAAGCTGATGTGGCTGAAGCGCAATCTGCCGGGAACTTGGCATGAAGCCGGCTACCTGTTCGACCTCACCGATTTCCTGACCTGGAAGGCGACCGGGTCGCTGGCGCGCTCGCAATGCACGCTGACCGCCAAATGGACCTATCTGGCGCATGAGGAAACCGGCTGGCGCCGTGACTTCTTCGACAGGGTCGGGCTTGGCGATCTGTTCGAACACGGCAGCCTGCCGGAGAAGGCAAGTGCTGTCGGCGAAGACATCGGCACGCTCACCCCTGAAGCGGCGGCGGAGTTGGGCTTGAGCGAAAACTGTCGGGTCGGCGCCGGCGTCATCGATGCCTATGCCGGCGCGCTTGGCGTGCTCGGCGGCTTTGCTGGCGACGAGCAGAATATCGGCCGCCATCTGGCATTGATCGCCGGCACCTCGTCCTGCGTCATGGCGATGTCGCCCGACCCGCAGCCTTTCGCCGGCGTCTGGGGTCCATACTATGGCGCCGCACTGCCAAAGCTCTGGCTGTCGGAAGGCGGCCAGTCGGCTACCGGGGCTTTGCTCGACCACATCATCCGCTGGCATGGCGCCGGCGGCGAGCCGGATGCGGCCATGCATGCCAAGATCGCCAGGCGCGTCGCTGAACTGCGCAGCACCGAAGGCGACAAGCTGGCGGCGAGGCTGCATGTGCTGCCGGATTTTCACGGCAACCGCTCGCCGCTTGCCGACCCGCATGCCGTCGGCGTGGTCAGCGGGCTGACGCTGGATTCCTCTTTCGACAGCCTGTGCAAGCTCTATTGGCGCACGGCCGTCGGCATCGCGCTCGGCGTGCGCCATGTGCTGGAGGCGCTGAACGAGAACGGCTATCTCATCGACACGCTGCATGTCACCGGCGGCCACACCAAGAACCCGTTGCTGATGGAGCTTTATGCCGACGCCACCGGCTGCGCGGTGATCGAGCCGCTGGCCGACGAAGCCGTTCTGCTCGGCACCGGCATGGTCGCCGCCACCGCCGCTGGCCTGTTCCCGGACCTGAATGCCGCCTGCGTCGCCATGCAGCAAGGCGGCAGGGCGCGCACCTCGAACCCGACCGCGTCAGGCCGCTTCGACCGCGACTACAGGATCTTCCTCGAAATGCACCGCCAGCGGCAGGCGCTCGACGCCATCAGCTAGAGCAATTCCAGGAAAAGCGTGAAACGGTTTTCCGTCCGGAATTGCGTACCAAATCTAGGCCTCCTCTCGCCGGCGCAAGGATGCGCCGGTCGCCGCGTCGAACAGATGCACGCTCTCCTCCTCGAATGTGTAGCGCACAGGCGCGCGCAACGCCGGGCATTCGCGGGCCGATACCAACGCGCCGACCTCCTTGCCGCCGCAGGCGAACGTCACCAGCGCGTCATTGCCATGGAACTCGATGAGGTCGGCGGTGCCTTGCAGAAGATTGATGCTCTGAGCGCCGGCGGTCTTCAGGTCCGGCGGTCGGATTCCAAGCACGGCGCGCTGGACGCCGCGCAGATCGAAGCCCGAGCCTTCTATGGAGAAGGTCGAGCCGCCGCCTGTCAGCGTCCAGCGTTCGTCCTTCCGCCCGACGGCCACGTCGATGAAATTCATGTTCGGCGTACCGATGAAGCCGGCGACGAACAGATTGCCCGGCTGGCGATAGATCTCCGCAGGCGAGCCGATCTGTTCGATGACGCCATCCCTGAGCAGCACGATCCGGTCGGCCAGCGTCATCGCTTCGAGCTGGTCGTGGGTGACATAGACGGTAGTGGTCTTCAGCGACTGGTGCAGGCGGGCGATTTCGACCCGCATATGGTTGCGAAGTTTGGCGTCGAGATTCGACAGCGGCTCGTCGAACAGGAACACTTTCGGCGTCTTGATCATGGCGCGCGCAATCGCCACGCGCTGCTGCTGCCCGCCGGAAAGCTCGGTCGGTTTGCGGGCGAGGTATGGTTCGAGGCCGAGCGTCTTTGCCACCGCCTCGACCCGCTTCCGGATCTCGGCCGGGGGCACTTTCTGTCGCTTGAGCCCAAAGGCGATGTTGTCGAAGATCGTCATATGAGGGTAGAGCGCATAGTTCTGGAAAACCATGGCAATGCCGCGCTCGCCGGGCTCGAGATCGTTGACCACTTTGCCGCCGATCGACACTTCCCCGCCGCTGATATCCTCCAGTCCGGCCAGCATCCTGAGCAAGGTCGACTTGCCGCAGCCGGACGGGCCGAGGAATACGACGAATTCGTGCTCCTCGATCGAGAGATTGAGGTCGCGGATGACGGTGGTGGCGCCGTAAGCCTTGTCGACATGGGAGCAAACGATCGCGGACATGGTCAGCCCTTCTCGCCGGTAAGAAGGATTTGCAGCTTGACGTCTTGCGGCTTGCCTTGCGCCGCCCGCTCGAAGGCCTCGATGCTGTCCGAAAAATCATAAGTGCCGGTGATCAGCGGCTTGAGGTCGACCTTCCCCGAGGCGATCAGCTGCAGCGCGCGGTCGAAGATGTTGGCGTAACGGAACACCGTCTCGATGCGCACTTCCTTGGAGATCGCCGCCGGAACGTTGAGGCTGACCGGTTCGACCGGCAGTCCGACCAGCACCACCGCGCCGCCCGGCCGCACGACATCGAACAGGTCGGCGAATGCCTTCGGGCTGCCGCTCGCCTCGAACACGATATCCGCGCCCCAATTGTCGGTCGCGGCGGAGACTGCGTCGACCAGCGATTGCTCACCTATATTGACCGGCACGATGCCGGGATATTGCGCGGCAATCTTGAGCTTGGGTGCGGAAAAATCGGAGATCAGCACCTTCGAGCAGCCGCCGGCCAGCGCCGCCAGCGCGATCATGATGCCGATCGGGCCGCAGCCGACGACGACGGCGACGTCGCCAGGCACGATGCGGGCGCGGCTCGCCGCCTGCATGCCGATGGCAAAGGGTTCGACCATCGCGCCTTCGGCGAAGGTGACATTGTCCGGCAGTCTGTAGGTGAAGGCGGCCGGGTGCACGGCATAGGGCGCCAGCACGCCATGCACAGGCGGCGTCGCCCAGAAGGAGACGTCAGGGTCGACATTGTAGATGCCGAGCCTGGTCGCGCGCGACGACAGGTTCGGCACGCCCGGCTCCATGCAGACGCGGTCGCCGACCTTCAGCGTGCCGACATTGGCGCCGATCTCGACGATCGTTCCCGCGGCTTCGTGGCCGAGCACCATCGGGGCCCGCACGACATAGCTGCCGATGGCGCCATGGGTGTAATAGTGCACGTCGCTGCCGCAGACGCCGACCGTGTGGATGGCGATCTTGACATCGCCCGGTCCGACGTCGAGCGGCAGCGCGATCTCGCGCAGCGACAGTTCGCCTTTTTTCTCAAGCACCAGTGCCCGCATAGGTAAGTCCTCGCATCAAGTCTTTTTTTGCCGGAAAACGGAATTCAGGAAGCCGCTGAGCACGCCGAGGAACAGCAGCGGCGGTAGCGACAACAGCACGACCGAGGCGTTGAGGATTCCCCACGGCACGTTCATGCCTTGCTGTGAAAGTTCGGAAGCGACGATCGGCAATGTCTTGGCGTTGGAACTGGACAGCATCAGCGCGATCAGGAATTCGTTCCACACCAGCACGAAGCTGAAGGCGACGGCGCCGATCAGCGAGCGCGCCGCTACCGGCAGCGCAATGCGCCAGAACACCGAGTAAGCGCCGCAGCCGTCGACGAAAGCGGCTTCCTCGATTTCCTTCGGCACGGCCTGGAAGGCGGGAATGGCGAGCCACATGATCACCGAGATGGTGAGCAGCGAATAGGTGACGATCAGCGCCGGCAAGGTGTCGTAGAGCCCGATCTGCAGCCAGATCACCATCAGCGGAATGGCGACTGCCACCGGGGGCAGGAAGCGCAGCGACAACACGAAGAACTGGATGTCGCCAGCGAAGCGATTGGGATAGCGCGCCACCGCATAGGCTGCCGGAAGGCCGAGCATGACGCCGATCAGCACGGCGACGCCGCAGGAAATGACCGAGTTATAGAGACCGGTCATGACGCTGTCGCGGCCGATGATGTAGCTGATATTGTCGAAGGTCGGGGTAAACACCAGGCGCGGCACGCGGGTGATGATGTCGACATTGTTCTTCAGCGAATTGACCGCCGTCCAGGCGAGCGGAAACACCGCCATGAAGCCGGCGAAGGCCAGGATGATCTTGCCGATGAGGCGGCCCGGTCTCATGCGATACGGCCTCATGCCTGCACCCGCTTCCACAGCATGGTGAAGGTGATGACAGTCGCTATCATCATCAGCACCGCCATGGCCGAGGCATAGGACACCTTGCCGGATTCGATGAAGCCTTGCGAGAAGGCGTACATGTCGAGCGTCTCGGTCGCCACGCCCGGCCCGCCGCGCGTCATCACATAAATCAGGTCGAAGGAGCGCAGCGATTCGATCATCTTGACGAACATCAGGCTGATCAGCGGCGCCTTCAGCATAGGCAAGGTCACATAGGCATGGATCTGCCAGCGTTTGGCGTGGTCGAGCCGCGCCGCTTCGATCGGCTGCGGCGGCAAGGTCTCCAGAAGCTTCAGCACGATGACCGCGAAGAACAGTCCCCACTGCCAGACATCGACCGAGGCGACGGCAAACAGGGCCGTCGACGGCTTCGACAGCGGGTCGAAGATCAGCCCGCCGGTGATCAGTCTGTAGGGATAGGTGGCGATGCCGTAGAGCGGATGATAGGCAAACTTCCACACGAAGGCCGCCGAGACACGCGGCAACAGCACCGGGATGATGAACAGCAGGCAGTAGATGTTGCACAGCCGCGGCGACGCTACTTCGAACATCAGCACGCCGAGCCCGATCGCCACCATCATCGTCGCCACCACGGTGACGATTTCCCACTTCACCGAAACCCAGACCGCGTTGAGGAAACGCCGGTCGGCGAACAGGTCGATGAAGTTCGACAGCCAGACCCAGGAATAGTCCGACGAGCTCAGCTCGCGGTTCTGCAGCGCAATGACGATGGCGTACAGCGTCGGCACCATCGACAGCACCAGAAGAATGGCGAGCGTCGGAACCAGAAACGTCACGGGCAGGGAAGAGCGTCGGCGCATTGCCTATCCTCGGGCTGTGCCTTTTTGGAGAGACCCGCGGCGCACTGGCCCCGGCAGCCGGTCTAATCCGGTGGACCGCGCGCCGCGGGCGGGAGGATTACTTCTTCTTCACCAGCTCGTTGGCGTAGGCCTCGAGTTCGTCGAGGCCGCCCTTGACGTCGGTGCGCGTGCCGGTGACCAGCTCTTCCAGGATGATGCCCCAGCGGTCGCCGAGATCCGGCCAGCGCGGATCCTGCCAGAAGTTCACCGCCGTCACCTTGCCGGTATCGGCAAGCGCCTGGCCGAGATCGGCGCCATAGATGTCGGCGAACTCCTTGCTGGACAGCACGCTGGTGCGGTTGAGCTCGCCGAATTGGTGCGCGTCGAGCCGGCGCTTCTCGTTCTCCTTCGACGTCGCCCAGGCGATGAACAGGCCGGCGCATTGCTTCGCGGCGTCATCGGCATTGGCCTTGGCGGCGATGGCGAGGCCGTGGCCGTAGCCGCCGCCGGTCAGTGGCGAGGGCGGCGGCAGGAAGCCGATCTTGCCGACCACTTGCGAGGTCTTCGGGTCGACCGCCATGCCCGACAGCGGCGTCGATTCGACCAAGATGGCAACCTGGCCCGACAGGAAGGCGCCGGTCGATTCATCCCAGCTGCCGGTCTGCGTGCCGGGCGCTGAATCCTTGAACAGTTTAAGATAGGTCTCGGTCGCTTTGACCGCGGCCTCGGAGTTGAAAGCCGGCTTGTCACCGTCGAACCATTTTCCGCCATAGGCCTTGAAGAACGGCATCCAGCGCCAGACATTGGCGCCCGAGCCACGCGCGCCGCGCAGCGCGATGCCGTACATGCCCTTGTCGGGATCGGTCAGCTTCGGCACGTCGGCGATCAACTCGTCCAGCGTCTTCGGCGGCTGGATGCCGGCGGCTTCCAGAATGTCCTTGCGGTAGACCATCAGGTCGCCGCCGCCGGTCAGCGGCGCGAACCACACCTTGCCGTCATAGGTGGCGACCTTCTGCCGGCCCGGGTCGAAATCGGCGTAGTCGTAGTCAGCCGGGTAATAGTCGGTGAGCGGCACGATCCATTTCGACGAGGCGAACAGCGCGACATTGGCTTCGTCGACATAGTAGACGTTGTAGTTGCCGACCGTGGACGCATCGGCGCGCGACTTTGCCCGGCGGTCGTTCTCGTTGAGATAGTCGATCTGGAAGCTGGCGCCGGCCAGTTTCTGGAACTCGTCCTTGGACGCCTCCAGCAGCGTCAGCCCGTCACGCGGTTGCGCCAGCACCTTGACCGGCGCCGAGCAGACCGGCGCCGCCAGCGCCATGGTCGAGAGGGTCGTGGTAAGCATGAAAGCTGCGCTTATGCTCGCAGCGAGCCGAATTGGTTTCATTGATTTTCTCCTCCAGGAACAGTCGCAGGAAGCGGAAGTCTTCGGTTGCGCGATCCTCGCCATCGCCCGAGCGACAAGCCACCCATCGCCAAAATGAGGAGTTGCTAAAGGCCGCGCTAGAAGCCCCGTTGCAGCAGACCTGTACTTTTATGCATTGTGCGCTGCAAAATCCGGCCCGCCTGCACAGCCTCTGTCACATGAGTACCGATGGAGTGAGGAAGGCCGGTTTTCAGGCGCGCATCGTCATCCGCTGCTTCGACAGCTTGCGGTAGGATGACGGCGTCATCCGGTGCTTGCGCAGGAAGGCGCGGTTGAAGTTGGAGATGTTCATGTAGCCGACCTGGAAGCAGATGTCGGTGATCGGAATATCGGTGTCCGCCAGCAGCTTGCAGGCTTGCCAGAGCCGGAGCTTGGCGATGTGGTCGCTGAAACTGTTGCCGGTGTTTTTCTGGAAGAAGCGCGAAAACGTGCTTTCGCTCATCCCCGCCAGCTCCGCCGCCTCCGGCAGCTTCAGGTCCTCGGCGAAGTGCTGGAAGAGATAGGTCAGCGTGCGCTGGATGATGTCCAGCGAGGTTGCGTCGAGCGCGGGTGAGAAATCCGGCGAGGACAAAAGCTCGTATTCGTCTGTCCTGGCCAGCAGATCGACCAGTTCGAGGAAGAGGCAAAACCGGGCGAGCCCGTGCACGGTGCCCATCCTTTCCATCAGCGCAGCGCCGTCGAGCGCGGCGCGGCCATGGAAGACGATGCCGCGCAGCGATCGCTCCAGGAACGGTTCTAGTTCGCGCAGCTCCGGCAGCAGTCCCGCCGAGCCGCGCAGCCGCTGCGGATCGAATTGCAGCACGATGTCGCGTCCTTCGATCAGCTCGCCGGGTTGCACCGATGTCACCCAGTCATGCGGCAGCCCGCCGCCGACGATGCTCAGGTAGCCCGGCCCGAATTCGCCGATGTGATCGCCGACCAGCGCGACCCCGGAAGACTTCCTCAGGAGATGGATCTCGTATTCCGGATGAAAATTCCAGACATTGCGCTCCCAGGGATAGTCGTCGAGCCGCCACAGGAAACTGTCGCTCGCCTCGGTGACGATGTGCTCGAAAGCCGGCACCGTGCGAGGGATCGCGGCCGTGTTCTTTCTGCGCCTGAATGCCATCGTCTGCTCTCCGGGGCGTATGAGGAAGCGACTGGTTTCGGGTAATCCGTAGCAGTCTGTTGCCCGCAAGTGAACGATGTCTGCCTCAGCGATTTCAACGCCGGCTCTCGATGATCTCGATGAAGCGGGCGAACAGCCCGGCCTGGGATTTGATGCCGAGTTTGCGATGGATGTTGCGGCGATGGACCTTCACCGTTCCCGGCACGATGCGCATGGCTCTTGCGATCGACTCGGTGGAATGCCCCTGCAGCACCAGATCGACGACATGCTTTTCGCGCGGGGTCAGCGACAGGCTTTCCCAAATGTGGGCGCGGTCGAACTCGTTGACGGCGGCGATCGTCTCGCCCTGCTCCGCTTCGTCCTGCTCCTCGGCCGCAAGTGCGGGCCAGCGCAACCGGGCGAAGTTGATGACCGCCGGCGCCATGTCGCGCAGCAGCCTGGCATCGGCGGTGCCGAAGGGACCCGAGGCGTGCAATCGCATCAGCGACAGCACCAGCGCATCCTTGCCGGGCAGCGGCACGAAGAAGCCGACCTCCTCGGCCAGCCTTGTCTGGCTATAGTAGGTGCGAAAATACTCGCTGGCATAGAAGCGGTCGGGCGCCAGTTCGCGCATGCGCCAGAACCCCTCCTTGCGCTCCACCGCCGCGTGATGAAATGGGTCGAGCAGATAAGGTCCTTCCTGATAGAGCGTGACGAAGACATGGCTCTCGTCAGGCGAGAAGGTTTCGAACAGCAGCGGCGGCCGCGAGGCGCCGCGGTAACCGAAGATCACGCAGTGGTCGAAGCCGACATGCTGGCTCAACCAGCCGACCATTGCCTTGCCGAACAGGTCGCCGCTGATCTCTCGCGTCGCCGCGACAAGGGCTGCGAGCCGGCTGTATTCGTCGCTGCGGGACGCACTCAATCTATACCCCCTTAAACGAGAAAATAGATCAGATATACCACCAGCGAGGTATATACTAGACGCCATTGGCTCTGGTAGCGTCCTGGAATAGCCCTGTTGCTGGAGCCAGCACTTTGACCGCAGTGCCCGACATCGAGTTTCGCGGCGTCACCAAGCGCTATGGCGCTGTGACCGCCGTCAGCGGCATCGATCTGGCTGTGCCGCCCTCCGCCTTTGTCGCCCTTCTCGGACCGTCCGGCTGCGGCAAGACCACATGCCTGCGCATGATCGGCGGCTTCGAGCAGCCGAGCGAAGGCCAGGTGTTCATCCGTGGCCGGGACATGGCCGGAACGCCGCCCTATCGCCGGCCGGTCAACATGGTGTTCCAGCAATACGCGCTGTTTCCGCACCTCGATGTGGAAGCCAATGTGTCCTACGGGTTGCGCCAGGCACGGCCGCGCCTGTCGTCGCAGGAAATCGGCCGGCGCGCCGGCGAGGCGCTCGAAATGGTGCGGCTCGCCGGCTATGGCCGCCGCAAGATCCACGAACTCTCCGGCGGCCAGCAGCAGCGCGTCGCGCTGGCGCGCGCACTGGTCAACAAGCCGGCGGTGCTTTTGCTCGACGAGCCGCTGGCGGCGCTCGACAAGAAACTGCGCACCGATATGCAGATCGAGCTGCAGAACCTGCAGCGCGAGATCGGCATCACCTTCGTGCTGGTCACCCACGACCAGGAGGAAGCGCTGTCGATGAGCGACTTCGTCTGCGTCATGAATGGCGGCCGCATCGTACAACTCGGCCAGCCGAGCGAGATCTATGACGAGCCGGCCGACCTGTTCGTCGCCGACTTCGTCGGAAAGACCAATCTGTTGAGCGGCAAGGTTGCCGGGCATACAGGCGATCTTGTCAATGTGGCGCTGGCGGACGGAACCGTCATTGCCGCGCGCAAACGAACCGCCTTGCAGCAGGGCGAGACCGTGTCTGTCAGCCTGCGTCCTGAATCGCTAAGCCTCGGCGCCACCAAAGGCAGCCCTTTCAAGGGCATCGTGCGCAACCGGATCTTCTTGGGCTCGACGGCGGAATACGCCATCGAGGTGCAGGGCATCGGAACGCTGCTGGCCAAGGCCGACCATGTGATCGGCCACGGCAATCTCTTCAAGCCGGGTGAACCCGTCGCCATCGGCTTTGCCTCCGGGACGCCGCTGGCGTTTCCGGAGACCAAGAACAACGGGACCAACCAGAGGGTAGCAAAAAATGTCGAAATCATATCGTGACGGACTGCCGATAAGCCCTGAGAACTTCGTCGACCAGCTGATGCGCCTGAAGCGCGGCTCGATCGGCCGCCGCGATTTCCTCGGCCTCACCGGCCTGGGCATCGCAACCGCGGTGATGGCGCGCGAGCTCGGCATCATGCCGACGCCGGCCTTCGCCGCCGAAAACCTCGGCGACCGCATGTCGATCGCCACCTGGCCGAACTATCACGACCCGCAGACCTTCGAGAATTTCAAGAAGGACACCGGCGTCGCCGTCGAGGTCAACGTGTTCGGCTCCAATGAGGAGATGCTGGCCAAGCTGCAGGCCGGCGCCTCGGGCTGGAGCCTGTTCGTGCCGACCAACTACACGATCTCGACCTACAAGAAACTCGGCATCATCGATCCGCTCGACATGGCCAAGCTGCCGAATTTCGACAGCTCCCAGGAGGACCCGCGCTTCACCTCGGAAGGCACGATCGACGGCACGACCTACGCGGTGCCGAAGAACTGGGGCACCACGGGCTTTGCCGTCAACACCAAGAAGCTGGCCAAGCCGATGACCAGCTGGAAGGAATTCTGGGACGTCGCCATGGCTGAGGGCGATGGCCGCACCATGGTGCACGACTACCAGCTGACCACCATCGGCAACGCGCTGAAATATTACGGCTATTCCTTCAACTCGCTGAAGCAGGATGAACTCGCCAAGGCCGAGGAGCTGCTGCTCAAGGTCAAGCCGCATCTGTTCGCGGTCTCGTCCGACTACCAGCCGGGCATGCGGGCGGGCGACGCCTGGCTGACCATGTGCTGGACGAATGATGGCGCACAGCTGCATCGCGATATCCCGGAGATCGCCTATGTGCTGGGCAAGGAGGGCGGCGAGATCTGGACCGATTTCTACGCCATCCCGAAGGACGCGCCGAACAAGCCGGCCGGCTATGCCTTGCTCAACTATCTGATGACCCCTGAGGTCGCGGTGAAGGAGCATCTCGCCAATGGCGCGCCCTCGACCGACGCACGCGTCAACAAGCTGCTGCCCAAGGAAGTGCTCGACAATCCGATCCTCTATCCTGCGGCGGACCTGTTGACGCCGCTCGAGTTCGGCGCGGCGGCAACACTGACCGATCCCGGCCGGGCCGAGCTGATGGCGCGCTTCAAGTCGGCTTGAGGCTGGCCTGACGCAAACGGAAAACCGGCGGGCCTAGGTCCGCCGGCATCGGGGCGGTTTCCATGCACGGCAACAGATTTCGGCATAACATCCTGACAGCGCTGCTGCTCGCTCCGGCTACAGCGTGGCTGGTGGTGTTTCTGGTGTTGCCGTTCGTCGCCATTGCCGTGTTCAGCGTCGGCGAGCGGGCGCCGGAGGGCGGCTATCAGGCCGCCTTCACGCTGGCGCAATACGCCAATCTCCCGGCAAGGGCGACCGCCTTCTGGAACACGATGATGCTGGCGCCTGTGGGCGCGCTTGCCTGCCTGCTCGTCGCCTACCCGGTTGCCTACTATCTCGCCCTGAAGGCGCCGGAGCGCTGGCGGCTGATCCTGCTTGCGCTCGTCGTCATTCCGTTCTGGACCAGCCTTTTGATGCGCACCTACGCCTGGATGTACATTCTGGGCGGACGCGGCATTCCCGCACTGCTGGCCTTTGTCGGCATCGAGGATGTCAGGTTGATCAACACGCCAGGCGCCGTGCTGCTCGGTATCGTCTATGGCTATTTGCCCCTCATGACCCTGCCGATCTATGTCAGTCTCGAGCGGCTCGACCGAAGGCTGCTGGAAGCCTCCGCCGATCTCGGCGCGGCCCCGCTCTCAACCTTTCTGGGGGTGACGCTGAAGCTGTCGCTGCCGGGCGTGATGACCGGCTTCTCGCTGGTCATGATCCTGCTGCTCGGAGAATACCTGATCCCGACGCTGCTTGGCGGCGGCAAGGTGTTCTTCATCGGCAATGCGCTGGTCGACCTGTTCCTGCAGTCGCGCAACTGGCCGTTCGGATCGGCCATCGCCATCACGCTGGTGGCGGTTTCGGTGGTGGTGCTGATCGCGGCAAACCGTATCTCGACACGGGTGTCGGGCGCCCGCAGGGTGGATCTGATCTGATGCGCGCCTTCGTCACAGCCGTCTTCGCCTTCCTCTATCTGCCGATTGCGTTGGTCGTGCTGTTTTCCTTCAACGCCGGCCGCCATGCCAGCGAGTTCACGGGCTTTTCGGTGCAGTGGTACGGCACCGCGCTGTCGAACCCGTTCCTGGTCGAGGCGCTGAAGAACAGCCTGTTCATCGCCACCACCAGCGCGCTTCTGGCGGCGGTGTGCGGCACGGCAGCAGCGCTCGGCCTCGCGCGGGTCGGGCCCAGAACCCGCGCCGTCTTCGACGCGCTGATGGGTGCCGCGATCGTCGTTCCCGGCGTCGTCATCGGCATCTCGACGCTTGTCGCGCTGGTCCAGCTGTTTGGCGTGCTCAACCCGTTCCTCGCCTCGATCTGGCCAAACGACCAGCCGCCGCGCCTGTCGCTCGGCTATGGATCGATCATCGCCGCCCACGGCCTGTTTTCGATGGCGTTGGTGACGATAATCGTCGGCACGCGTCTCGCCAGCCTCGACCGCAACCTGGTCGAGGCCTCGAGCGATCTCTACGCCACGCCGCTGACGACGTTTCGCTCGATCGTGCTGCCGCAGATCATGCCGGCGGTGATCGCCGGCTTCCTGCTCGCCTTCACCTTCTCCTTCGACGATTTCATCGTCGCCTTCTTCGTCGCCGGCGCGCAGACGACGCTGCCGATCTATGTCTTCGCCTCGATCCGGCGCGGCGTGACGCCGGAAATCAACGCCATCGCCACCATCGTGCTCGTCGCCTCGGTTCTTCTGGTGGTGCTTGCCCAATGGCAGCTGCGCCAGCGCCAGCCGTCAAACTGAACAAGCCATCCAGCTGAAAGACAAATTCATGATCCTTAGAGACCGCATCGCCGTGGTGACGGGCGCCGGTTCCGGCATCGGCCGCGCCGGCGCCATGATCATGGCCAGGGAAGGCGCTGTGGTGGTCATCGCCGACCGGGATAAGACCAGCGGCGAGACGACAGCGGCGGACATCCGGGCAGTGGGCGGGCAGGCCGAGGCCGTTGTCACCGACGTCTCTGACGACGCCGCGGTCGGGCAGCTCATCACCGGCACGCTCGGCAAGTATGGCCGCATCGACGTTCTGCACAATCACGCCGGCATCCAGGTCGGCGGCACGCTGACCGAGGTCGAGGTCGATGGTATGGATGCGTCATGGCGCATCAATGTACGGGCGCAGTTTCTGGCCGCGCGGCTGGTCATGCCGGCAATGGTCGCGCAAGGCGGCGGCGTCATCCTCAACACGGCTTCGAATTCGGGCGTCTTCTACGACCGCGAGATGATCGCCTATGCCACGTCCAAACATGCCGTGGTGGCGATGACCAGGCAGATGTCGCTCGACTATGCCCGGCACAATGTGCGCGTCAACGCGCTCTGCCCCGGCTGGGTCGACACCCCCTTCAACGAGCCGTTCATCGCCCAAATGGGCGGCCGCGAGGCGATCGAGACCTATGTCCGCACCAAGATCCCGATGGGGCGCTGGGCGAGCGCCGAAGAGATCGCCGAAGCGATCCTGTTCCTCGTCTCCGACCGCTCATCCTTCATGACCGGCCAGGCGCTGGTGATCGACGGCGGCGAAAGCATCGGCTGATCCAAGGGCCGTCGGCAGGAATGGTTCCCGCCTCTGGCTCAATCGCCGGCTGCCCGTCCTCCCTTGCCTTCATGCCGCATTTCGTCCAATAGAACGACGCAAACGCTGCGAAACCGAAGGTTTTGCCGTTTGGAAGTGCGGCTTCCGGCCTCGTTGCCGACGCGCCGCAATCGGAAAGAGCAGGACAATGTCTGCGATCGAAGCCGGCGCTCGTGCGCCGGAAAATCTTTGGCGTCAGGAAATCAGGGCGACGCTGGCGCTGGCCTGGCCGATGGTGCTCACCAATCTCGGCCAGACCGCGATGACCGCCACAGACGTCATGATGATGGGGCGTCTAGGCGCGGACACGCTGGCCAGCGGCGCGCTCGGCGCCAACCTCTATTTCATGCCGCTGATCTTCGGCCTCGGCCTGATGCTGGCGACCTCGCCGATGATCGCCACCGAGCTTGGCCGCCGCCGCTATTCGGTGCGCGATTTGCGCCGCACCGTGCGGCAAGGGCTGTGGCTGGCGATCCTGATCTCGATCCCGATCTGGATGGTGCTGTGGCATGGCGAGGCCATTCTGCTGGCCATGGGCCAGGAGCCGGCATTGGCACATCAGGCCGGCATCTATCTGCGCTGGCTGGAATGGGCGGTGCTGCCCTTCTACGGCTATATCGTGCTGCGTTCCTTCATCTCGGCGCTGGAGCGGCCGGGCTGGGCGCTGATCATCGTCTTCGTCGCCGTCGCCTGCAACGCCTTCTTCAACTGGGTGTTCATGTTTGGCAATCTCGGCGTCACCTCAATGGGCATTGCCGGTTCGGGGCTGGCGACCACCCTGTCGAGCACGCTGATGTTCTGCGGCCTGGCAGCCGTGGTGATGCTGGAGAAGAAGTTCCGCCGCTACCGCCTGTTTGGTCGCTTCTGGCGCTCCGACTGGCCGCGTTTCAAGGGTCTGCTGCGGCTCGGCATGCCGATCGCCGGCATCCTCGCCTTCGAGGTGACGATCTTCAATGCAGCAGCCTTGCTGATGGGCCTGATCGATGCGGATTCGCTCGCCGCGCACGCTATCGCAATCCAGATCGCCTCGATCTCCTTCATGGTGCCGCTCGGTCTCAACCAGGCCGTCACCGTGCGCGTCGGGCTGGCCCACGGCGCCGGCGATCCGGCAGGCGTTTCGCGCGCCGGCTGGACCGCCTTCGTCATCGGCGTCTCGTCCATGGCGCTGATGGCGCTGGTGATGGTGCTGTGGCCGCATCTGTTGATCAGCGCCTTCATCGACATGACCGATCCGGCGAACGCCAGAGTGATCGCGCTGGCCGTGTCGTTCCTGGCCTTTGCCGCGCTGTTTCAGATCTTCGACGGCGCGCAGGCCGTTGCCGCCGGCATGCTGCGCGGCCTGCACGACACCAAGCTGCCGATGATCTATGCCGCCATCGGCTATTGGGGCATCGGCCTGCCGCTCGGCGTGCTGCTCGCCTTCCATTTCGGCCTGCACGGCGTCGGCATTTGGATCGGCCTGGCGTCGGGTCTGGCCGTGGTGGCGGTGCTGCTGCTCGCGCGCTGGCTGCGGCGGGACCGCATCGCACCGCCGCTCGTCTTCAGCCATTGAAGACGCACCAAGCGGTCCGCCAACTGCCCGAAGCAGTCACTGCAGAGCAGATGTCTGGTTGTCGCCTTTTGGACCGGAAGCGGCCGAACGCTTCGGGCGTGGGATCTTCAAAAGCGGACTCTCAGTTCGACGCGAGCATCGTTGCGAGTGAACGATCCCAGACTCTCGCTGCTTTTCAGAACCGGGTAGAACGCTCTGCCGGTTGGGGCGACTTCAAGCCGTGGCAAGAGCATTCCGGATTGGCCGGAAGTCGCGCCGCGGTCTCCAGCGCAACCCGCGAGGCTGTCATAGAGAGGCTCGGCAGCACGTGCTCCTGCAGCAATTTCTGGCGCTCGCGGTCCATATAGTCGTTGAAGCCGGCCGTGACGAACGCCAGGGGCACGAAACAGGCGCCGATCTCGCGCGATAAGGTGGCCTCAGGGGCGATCGAGTGGTTGAGCACGTCCGCTCCCATGTTTCGATACGCCAGAGCTTCGGCGGGAGTTGTCAGTCGCGGCCCGTAGCAGTGGGCAGCCACCAGCTGCTGCTCGATGCCATGGACGCGGCATCCGGCTGGCCAATGGCGCCGGGCGGTCTCGGCCAACAATGCCGCACATCTTGGACATACGATCTGCTTGCCCGAGCAGTCGAAGCTCTGGCGGCCAGGCAGAAGTGAAAACGGGGTCTGCGACAGTTCGATGATATCGGCGTTTACGACTATGTCGCCGGGCTGGATCGCCTTGTTGACGGCGCCAACGGTCGAGCAGGCCAGCACTTGCCTTACACCCGCTTTCATCAAGACCCAGAACGCGCGGCGATGACAGGAATGGTCGATATGGTCTCGGGGATTGCCGTGCGAATACATGCACAGGGCACGTTTCGTTTTGCCCTCGACGGTAATAGATGCGTCGAATTCGAGCAGTTTCCAATTGTCGCTGGGACCGAAAGGGGTTTCGAAACTCATGTCTCGTTGCAAGGTGCGGACGCCATCGACTTCGACATCTTCCGGAAAGGCGAGACCCCAATTCGCCGAGCCGGTGATGATCGCCAACCCCACCTGGGGTATGTCCGTTGAATGATCCGCCAGATCGTCGGCTGCATGATGATTGTTGGGCATGTTTCCAATCTCGGTCAGGATTTTTGGCGAAGGGTCACGACGAGGACAACGACCACGACGATGACGGTCCACAAGGTCGAGATCGCCGCAATGGTCGGGTCGATCTGATCGCGCAGCGACAGGAACATGAGCTTCGGCAGCGTGCTGTTTTGACCACTCGCGACGAAGATCGAAATGACGGATTCATCGAGCGAGGTCAGGAAGGCCATCAGCGTGGCCGACAACAGACTTATCCGAAGTTGGGGGACAATTATTCCGCCAATGGCTCTTGCCCAGTTTGCGCCCAGGCTGCGCGCCGCCTGAACCTGGTTCCAGTCAAAGCGGGCCAAGGCGGGCACCAACACAATGCAGGCGACCGGAATGGCCAGCACCACATGTCCGACCAGGACACCGAACAGCGTTCCGACCAGACGTTGGGCCGCCAGAACAAAGAAGAGACCAATCGCGAGCAGGATTCCCGGCACGATAGAAGGGGTTAGCAGAATACCCTGAATGGCAATGGCGGCCTTTCCGCCGAGCCGATTTATCGAAATGCAGGCCAGCAGCCCCAGGGGCACTGCGATCATCGCCGTCAATGTGCCAAGGATCAGGCTCGTCCTGAGTGCGGCCATCCATGCCGCCGAACCGAAGAAAGCCTCGTACCAGCGCAACGAGTATGCGCGCGGCGGGAACTCCAAAAGATTGGACGCCGAAAAAGAGAGCGGCACGACGACGAGCGTCGGCAGCATCAGGAACGCCATAACGAGCGCGCAAAAGCTCCACAGGAGGATGCGGGCCAGCCTGCTATCTGGATAGGCTTCAAGCATGGGCTGTGCCGATGCTGCGTCCGGCAATCAGCCGCCGCGCAGCCAGGAACATCACCCCCACCAACGCCATTAGTACGAGGAGCAGGATGCCCAGGACGCTCGCCGAGCCCCAATCCTGGAAGGTCGATAGCGTGCGCTCGATCCGGGTGGAAAGAGGGTTTACCTTGCCGCCGCCAAGCACCGCGGGCGTGATGAAGAACCCTATGGTGTAAATGAAGACGATGATCGAACCCGAGAAGATGCCGCCGGCCGAAAGCGGCAGAATGACCGTGCGGATCGTTTGCCCGAGAGTGGCGCCCATGCTCGCCGACGCGCGGACGAGGTTTGCATCGATATCGCGCATCGCCGCATAAACGGGCAGCAGGAAGAGCGGCAGCATGTAGTGAACCATGCCGATGAGCGTTCCCGTTAAGTTGTAGACCAGCGGCAAGGGCTCAGCTGTCAGGCCTGAACCGGTCAAAGCCGCGTTGATCAGGCCATCGCGTCGCAACAGAACGAGCCAGCCATAGGTGCGCACCAGAATGGAGGTCCACAACGGCAGCATGACGAAGGCCATCAGCAAATTGGCCACCCTTGGTCTGGTGCTGGCCAGGGCGAGCGCCAAGGGGGTACCGAGTAGAATGCAGATCGCCAGCGTGCCCACGGACAGCTCAAGGGTGGTGACGAGTGCCGACCATGTCAGTCCGCTCGAAAGCACTTTCTCGTAGTTGCCGACGGTGTATTCACCCGCTGTGGTGAGGAAGGATTGCCGGATAATCCAGACGATGGGCAGGATCGCCGCCAGCCCAACGATCAAAAGCGCGGGCACTGAAAGCGACAGGAAGAACCGCCGCTCGCGTCGTGCGTCTGCCGCGAGCGCAGGATCGGCGATGACGGTCACGCTCCTGCTCCCGGTATCGCGTGAACTTTCGCTGCCGGTGCATATGCGGTCACTCGCTGACCGGTCGCAAGCTCGCCGCAGCCGCTGGCCATCGCCGCCGGAACGCAGACAAGAATCTCTTGCCCGCCGTCAAGCGCCAGCGTCAAAAGCCAGTTCTCGCCGCGAAACGCCTTGGCGCGCAGCGTTCCCTCGAGCGCCACCCCGTCTCGCCCGACGAGCTTCGCATCAAGATGGAAGCTTTCGGCGCGGATCATCAGAGCTTCGCTTGATGCATCGGCGCCGTCTATTCTGCGCGCCGCGCCCGGGGCCACAATGTTGGCCTCACCCATGAACTCCGCGACAAAGCGGGTCGATGGACGATCATAAATCCGCTGTGGCGTGTCGATCTGCTGAATACGGCCGGAATTCATCACCGCAATCCGATCTGACATGATCAGTGCTTCGCGCTGGTCATGCGTCACATAGATCGTAGTAATCCCCAGATCATCGTGCAGACGCCGGATCTCATACTGCATGGTTTCGCGCAAATTCTTGTCGAGCGCCGACAGCGGCTCGTCCATCAGCATCACGCGTGGTTCGAAGACGATTGCGCGTGCCAGCGCCACCCGCTGGCGCTGACCGCCGGATAAAGCGGCAATGTTGCGCTCCGCCAAACCTTCGAGCTTCACGCGGGCCAAAGTGTCGAGTGCCCTCTGGCGGGCCTCGGCTTTCGGCGTCTTGCGCAGCACCAGCGGATACTCGACATTTGCGAGAACGTTCATGTGGGGAAACAGGGCGTAGTTCTGGAAGACTATGCCGATGTCGCGCTTGTTGGGGGCCAGGCGGGTAATGTCCCGATTGTCCAACAAAAGTTTACCGGACTCCGGCCGGACAAAACCGGCCAGCGCCATGAGCAGCGTGGTCTTGCCCGATCCCGATGGCCCCAGCAGCGTGAGGAATTCGCCAGCCCGAATGTCGAGCGAGACATCGTCCAGCGCGACGTAAGATCCATAGGTCTTGCGCACGCTGTCGATGGTGATCGGGAGCGACTTCATCATGTGCTTCAGCCTTAGAGCTAAGACTCAGCGGGCCATCATCTCATCGAAGGCTTTTTGGGCAGCCTCGCCATTCCTGACCCACCATTCTGAATTCGAAAACACCGAAGTGCCGGCATTTTCAGGCGCGGTCGCCAGCGTCTTGAGACGGTCCTCGGGGATAAGGCCACCCTCATAGCCAGCAGGATTGACCGGGCCATAGGCTATGAAGTCGGTCAGCTTCGCCACGCGCGCGGGCTGTGTCATCGCTGCGATGAGCTTCATAGCTGCTTCCTTGTTCGGCGCCCCTTTCGGCACCGCAAGACAGTCGGTGCCAATGACGGAACCCTTGAACGTGTAGTCGGCCGCGCCGCCATCTGCTTTTACGGTTTGGGCCCGCCCGTTCCAGGTAACGACCAAATCCGCCTCACCATCTTTCAGCAACTGCGCCGACTGCGCTCCCGAGGTCCACCAAATGGCGACATTTGGCTTGAGTGCTTCGAGCCGCTTGATAGCGCGATCCAGACCCTCTGGCGTGCTGAGAACGGGATAGACGTCCGCCGGTGCTACGCCATCGGAGAGCAGCGCGATCTCGATCGAGTCCTGGGCATTGGCACGCAGCGCACGACGGCCGGGGAATTTGGCAACGTCCCAGAACTCCGCCCATGTCTTCGGCGGGTTTTCGCCATAGGTCTTGGTGTTCCACGACAAGACGGTGCCATAGGAGTCGAATGGATAGCAGTAGTCGGACTTTGCGCCGTCCGGCACGGCCTTTGGGTCGATGATCGTGTAGTCGAGCGGCTCCAGCAGCGACTGTGCGGCGGCCTGCGCGCCCTCCGGTGAGCCCAGGTGAATGACGTCGGTTGTGACCGCGCCCGAGGTAACCTGCATCTTCAGGGCGGCCAAGCCGTCGCTGAGGGTCTCCTCGCGGACAGCATAGCCAAGCTCTTTTGCAGCGGGGGCCCACATGGCTTCCTTCATGGCGTTGCCATAATCGCCGCCCGCGGTCGTGATGGTGACTGATTGGGCATAGACCGGCACGGCGGCCGAGAATGCGAATGCCGTCAATGAAATGCGTAACCAAGACATAGGTTCTCCTCCCTAGAATTTGTTGAGACGCGCTAAAAATGGCCAATTATCGCCAATCGTAACGTTACGATTGCATCCAATTGCAGGAGAGTCAAGCTGCTTTAGCGAGAGCTTGGATTGACCGTGAGGTGGAATTCGGTCACGTAGTGGAAGTCAGCAAATCAGCCGGCGCTTTCGCAAATGAGGTCGGGCGACATGACCAACCTGAAACAGATCGCGGCGGAACTTTCCCTTTCGGTGACCACCGTATCCCGCGCGCTGAAGGATGGGCCGGAGGTTCATCCCGCCACCATCGCTCGCGTCAAGGAAGTGGCGCAGCGGGTCGGCTATGTACCAAATCATCATGGCTTCGCGCTCAAAACTGGCCGCACGCTGACGATGACAGCAATCTACCCGATGGAAACACAAGATCATCTGTCCGATCTGTTGAAGCTTCCGTTAATCGAAGGCATGACGCTGGCGGCGCGGCAAGCGGGTTATAGTCTATCCATCTACTCCACCACGCCCGATGATGACCCCATCGAGAGTGTGCAGCGACAGCTTCAGGCGGGCAGCACAGACGGACTGATTATCACGCGCATGGTCTCGGGTGATCCGCGCGTTAAGCTATTGCTGGATAGAGGCATGCCATTCGTCGCGTTTGGAAGAACTGACCTGGATACAGCATATCCTTATGTCGACATCGACAATGAACAGATTGCCTACGAGGCGACCCGGCGGCTCATGGACAAGGGCTGCCGACGCATTGCGCTGCAACTTCTCGTTCCGGGCGACCAGGCGAGTGCCATGCGTCTTTCCGGGTATGGAAGGGCAATGGCCGAGGCTGGTATTCCGATCGACCAGTCGCTGATCGGTCATGGAATGTTCACCATGGAATCGAGCGCAGCCTGGTTCGATCGCATGCTGGCCTGGTCAGATCCGCCGACGGGCTTGGCTTGCGCCAACGAACTGGGCCTTTTGGGGGCACTACACGCTCTTGGCAGAAGAGGTCTCGCGCCAGGGAGTGACATCCACATTGTCACTCGGGACAGCACGCGGCTGTCACGCTTCTTGCCTGCGAAGATCGGCGTTCATTTCGTGGACATAGCGGGTGTCGGACGCAAACTTGTCGAAGTCCTGGAGAGCCGGATCGTCAATCCCCTCGGGCCGGTGGAGACAGTCTTGTTCAAAGGTGAGTTCGACCCTGGCGAATAGTCGGGCGAAGAAGTCAGTTGTCCGCTTTCGAGGAGCACTTAGGTTCACCCCTGAGTCCGAGATGAGGCGCGAAGCTGCCGCCTGCGCGAGTGCATAGGGTGCACTCAGCACCTTCATGGCATTGGTGGTCTGAGCAGCGATCGAGGGGTGCTGTACTGGTGCTGTTACTTAGAATGATTGCGCTCAGCTCCCGTCCGACGACATCGCGCCGAGCAGCCTGCGTATATCGCCGAACCTGGCGATCGAGCCGAACACCAGTGCCGCCACCGCGACGAAGAACACCGACACCGAAGCCATGGTCGGTGTGTAGCCGTAGCGCAGCGCGTTGAAGATCTTGATGGGCAGCGTCTCGGTGGTGAAGCCGATCGTCATGTAGGCGACGATGTATTCGTTGAGCGACAAGACGAAGGCGAAGGCGTAGCCCGAGACGAGGTAGGGCAGGATCAACGGCAGCACCACGGTTTTCAGCACTGTGCGGTCATCCGCGCCCATGGTCGCCGCGGCCTCGACCAGCGAGCGGTCGATCGAGGCAAAGCCGAGCGACAGCGTCACCAGCGGCAGCGTCACGAAGAAGATGGCGTGGCTGATTATGGCGGTGAAGAACTGGCCGAACAGCCCGACCGTCGCCCAGAAGGAGAGGAAGCCGAGCGCGGTGATGACCGGCGGCAGGATGAAGGGCGCGAGGCCCAGCACCTGAAAAATGTTCGCCCATGGCGCGATGCGCCGCCACAGGAACCAAGCCAGCGGCAGCGCGACCGCCACGGCAATGGCCGCCGAGCAGACGGCCAGCGTCACCGAATGGATCAGCGCCAGCCGCCATTCCGGATCGGTGAAGATCTGGGCGTACCAGGCGAGCGAGAAACCGACCGGCGGGAAGGAGAGCTCCTGGCGCGAATTGACCGACACGCCGGCGACGACGATCAGCGGCGCCGCCAGGAACAGCGCGACGATGGTGAAATAGACACGGCGCAGCAAGGTCGCGGTCATAGGGCGTTCTCCCTTCGTCCGACGAGCAGTGTCAATCCGACCAGCGCCAGCGAGATCAGCACCAGGAACACCGCCATTGCGGCCGCGAACGGCATGTTGGACTGGTAGATCGCCTGGTCGGTGATCAACACCGACAGCGTCCAGTGTTGAGGCCGTCCCAGAATCTGCGGCAGCAGATAGGAGCCGAGGGCGAACACGAAGACCATGATCAGCGTCGCCACGATGGTGTTGCGGAGCGCCGGCGCGACGACGTTGAAGAAGGCGCGGATCGGCGAGGCGCCGAGCGTGCGCGCTGCCTCGAGCAATGTCGGGTCGAGGCGCACGAGGGCGGGGTACAGCACCAGGATCGTATAGGGCAGCGCCTGGTAGACCATGCCGGTCAGCACCGCGCCAAAGGTCGGCAGCAGCGCCACCGGCTTGTCCATCAGCCCGATCGCCACGAACAAATTGGTGATGCCGGCGGTGCGCGAAAACAGCGTCGACCAGGCAAAGCCGATAATGACTTCCGACAGCGACAGCACCGACAGGAGGCCGACCAGCCACAGCGTCTGCACGCGGCGCGGCCGACGGGTCAAAAGGTAGGTGAAGGGAAAGGCGATGGCCACGCAGCAGACGGCGACCAGCACCGCCAGCAGCAGCGAAAAGCCGAGCACGCCGCCGAAGAACACCGACAGGAAGCGGGCGTAATTGTCGAACACGAAATCCGGCGTGTAGAAACCGGACGGGTTGCGCTTGAAGAAGCTCACCGCGATCATCGTCGAGAACGGCACGACGAAGAAGACGATCAGCATCAGCGCCGAAAAGAACAGCGGCGTGTAGTCGGCTATCGACTTCGGCGCTTCGCGTCTCATGCGCCGAGCACCACGCAGCTTGCCGGCGGCAGTGTGACGCCGACCTTGGCGCCGACCGGCACGTCATGCCGCTCGCGCGGCGTCGTCACCGCAATGATGCTGGTGCCGCCGACGTCGACGAAGGTCTCGATGGTGCCGCCGAGATCGCGCACGAAACTCACCTCGCCGGTGATGGCCGAGCCGCCGGGGCTGCCGAGATGCACATCCTCGGGGCGGACCGATACAGACGCTTTAGTCTGACCCGCCGGCATGGCAAGACCTGGAATGGCTGTGCCCAGAATGGTGGTGCGCCCGGTGCTGTCGATCTCGGCCGGCAGCAGATTGGTGATGCCGATGAAGTCCGCGACGAAGGCGTCGGCCGGCTTGCGGTAGATCTCGATTGGCGGCGCCGCCTGCAGGATCCTGCCGTGGCCCATGACGACGACCAGGTCGGCCATGGTCATGGCTTCGCGCTGGTCGTGGGTGACGACGATGGTGGTGATGCCCAACCGCTGCTGCAACTGGCGCAGTTCTACCTGCATGGCCTCGCGCAGTTTGGCGTCGAGCGCCGACAGCGGCTCGTCGAGCAGGAACAGTTTCGGCGACAGCGCCAAGGCCCGCGCAATTGCCACGCGCTGGCGCTGACCGCCCGATAGTTTGGCCACCGGACGGTCGGCAAAGCCGGTCAGATGGATGAGGCCCAGCAACTCGTCGACGCGTTTCTTCTGCTCCTCCTTCGAGGCGCCGCGAATGCGCAGCGCATAGGCGATGTTGTCGCCGACGGAGAGATGCGGAAACAGCGCCAGCGACTGGAACACCATGCCGAGATTGCGCTTGTGCGTCGGCAAAGGCGTGATGTCCTCGCCGTCGAGCACGATGGCGCCGCTGGTCGGCTCCTCCAGTCCGGCAATCATGCGCAGCAGCGTGGTCTTGCCGCAGCCCGACGGGCCGAGCAGACACACGAACGTGCCATGCGGCACGTTGAGCTGGACATTGTCGACGGCGGCGAAGTTGCCGAATTTTTTGGTGACGGCGTTGATGTCTAGTCCGGACATGCTCATCCCTTGGAGGGTTTGCTAAGGGGCCGCCGGACTATGCCGGCGGCCGCTGTGGTTCAGACGGATCGAACGGCTCAGCCGACGATCAGCTCGGTCCACTTCTGGTTGATCCAGTCGGCCTTCGATGTATAGAGGTCGTAGCGCGGGATGATCGGATCGATATCCGACGACACGGCTGCGAACTCTTCCGGCTTGAGGTCGAGCACCTCTTTCTTCAGCGTCGGCGTGGTTCCGACCCTGCGCGACATCAGGCCCTGCATCGACGGCTGGCTCATATAGTCGATGAAGGCATGCGCCTCGTCGACCTTGGTCGAGGCGCGCGACAGCACCCAATTGCCGGAATCCTGGATGCCGCCTTCCTTCGGGAAGGTCGAGCGGACATGGAAGCCGTCGGCGACCGCGAGGCCGGTGACGTCGTGATAATACTGGCCCATCGGGATCTCGCCCGACTTCAGCGCCTGCTCGAACTGCGCCTCGTCGCGATACCACAGCCGGACATTCGGCTTGAGCTCGGCGAGCTTTTCGAATGCCTTGTTCAGTCCGTCCTCGGTGTCGAGCGCATTGGTGCCGCCCATGAAGGTCTTGGCCGTCACTTCGAGCAGGAACGAGTTCGAGGCAAGCGCCAGCAGGCCAAGCTTGTCCTCATTGGCCTTGTCCCACAGCGTCTCCCATGAGGTCGGCGCATCCTTGTAGACGTCGGTGTTGGAGACCAGCGTGATCCACCAGGCGACGGCGCCGATGCCAGCAACACGGCCATCCGGATATTTGTTGACGAAGCGCGGCAAGAGGTCGTTGTAGTGCTTGAACTTCGACGTATCGAGCGGCGTCCATAATTCGGTCGACTGGCCCTTCAGCGTCGAGGTCTGCGACATCATCGAAAGGTCGGCCGGCGCCTGGCCTGCCTTGGACGCCTGTTCGAGCTGCACCAGCCAGGCTTCGCCGGTCGGCTCGGCGACCGATTCCACTGCAATGCCGGTGGCCTTGGTAAAATCTGGGAAGACGTGCTCGTCAAAGGATTTCTTGAAATAGCCGCCATAGACGCCGACCTTCAGCGACTTGTCCTGCGCGCGCAGGATCGACGGCATGGCGAGCACGCCGGCTGTAGCGAGGCCCGCACCAAGCACGCCGCGCCGTGTCAGGGATTTTCCAATCAGTCTGTTCATCTGGTTTCTCCTCAGTTGATGCCGTTCTATTCCGGCAGGTTCCCTTCACGCACTGTCGCCGCCTGGCGTCAGTGGGCCGCCGCTCGTTGTTCGAGCGTACGGGCGTATTGCGTCAGTGGAAAGCACATGACGAAGAAGATCAGCGCCACCAGCCCGTAGACCTTGAACGGTTCGAAGGTGGCGTTGTTGATGGCGTTGGAGGTTCTGACCAGCTCCTCGAAGCCGATGATCGAGGTCAGCGCCGTCGATTTGATCAACTGCACCAGGAAGCCGACGATCGGCGCCCTTGTGATCGAGAACGCCTGCGGTAGGATGATCAGCCTGAGCTCCTGCAGGCGGTGCAGGCCGAGGCTGGCGCCGGCATCCCACTGTCCCAGCGGCAGCGCATCGACGCCGCTGCGCCAGATCTCGGCCAGATAGGCGCTGGCGAAGAAGGTCAGGCCGAGCACCGCTGCCGTCCATGGCTCGATGCGCAGGCCGAGCATCGGCAGACCGAAGAACATCAGGAACAGCTGCATCAACAGCGGCGTTCCCTGGAACAGGGCGATGTAGCCGGAAGCGACCCGCTGGCTCCATTTATTCTCTGCGATCCTGAAGAACAGCACGATCAGCCCGACCAGCGCGCCGCCGACAAAGGCCGCCAGCGACAACAGCACCGTCCAGCGGGCGGCGAGCAGCAGATTGCGAACGATGTCCCAGAGGGTGAATTCGATCATGTGACACCTGCCCCCAATACGCGGCGCCCGCCTGTGACCAGCAGCCGGCGCAAGGCCATGGACAGGACGAGGTAGACCAGGGTCACGACAAAATAGGTTTCGAAGGACCGGAAGGTGCGGGCTTGCAGCATGTCGGCCTCATAGGTCAGCTCGCGCACGGCGATCTGCGACACCACGGCAGATTCCAGCATCATGATGACGATCTGGCTGGTCAGCGCCGGGTAGATCACCTTGAGCGCCTGCGGCAGCACGATCTTGATGAAGACCTGGCGCGGTCTCAAGCCCAGTGAAAGCGCTGCTTCCGTCTGTCCGCCGGGCACGGCATCGAGACCGGCGCCGACGATTTCAATGGTGTAGGCCGCCATGTTGAGCGTCATTGCCAGCATGGCGGCCAGGATCGGGTCGAGCCTTATGCCGAGGCTGGGCAGGCCGAAGAAGATGAAGAACAGCTGCACCAGGAACGGCGTGTTGCGCATCACCTCGACATAGACCGCGATGGCGCGCTTCACGAATACCGGGCCGTTGCGCCGGCCGGCAGCGCCCAGGATGCTGAGCAGCGTGCCCACGAGCGTGGTCACGACGATCAACAGGATCGTCGTGGCCGCGCCGCGCGCGATGTCGCCCACAGCGCCTGGGAGCCAGGCAAAGGCCACGAGAACTCAATCCTTGAGGTTGTCGGGATTGAGCGGCGTCTTCAGCCAGGCCTTCGAGCTCTCATCGAGCTTGCCGTTGGCCAGCATCTTGGCAACCGCGTCGTTGACCGCCGTCTTCAGCCGGTCCTCTTTCTTGTTGAGGCCGATATGCGAAGGCGAGGTCAAGAGCTGGAACTTCTGCTCCGGCTTCAGCGCGTCCTGCTTGGCCAGCACCTGGGCGCCGACATCATTGCCGACCACCATCAGCTGGGTCTGGCCGGAGATGAAGGCCTGGATGACGGAGTTGTAGTTGTCGAAGCGCTTGATGTCGGCCGATGCCGGCGCCGCTTCGGTCAGCGACGTATCCTCCAGCGTGCCTCGATTGACGGCGATCGACTTGTCGGCGAGATCTTCCTTGCCTTTGACCGAAAGCGCTGCCGGACCGATGACGGCGATGTAGTAGGGCGCATAGGCGGCGGCGAAATCGATCACCTCCTCGCGCTCCTTGGAATAGCCGACGCTCATCAGGATATCGACGCGCTTGTCGGTGAGATACGGGATGCGGTTCTGGCCGGTGACGCTGACCAGATTGAGCTTCACCTTGAGTGAATCGGCGATCGCCTGCGCGACGTCGACGTCGTAACCCTTGATGCTCATATCGGCGCTGGCCGAGGAGAAGGGCGGAAAGTCGGAGAAGATGCCGACATTGATGGCGCCGGCCTTGGTGATGTCGTCGACGGCGTCGGCATTGGCCTGGGAGGCGAAGCCGAGGCCGGCGAGCATCAGCGCAGCGGCGATGGTTGATTTCATATGGATTGTCATTGGTATTCCCCTTCTGGAAGCTTGTTTGTTTTGGAAACGGCCGCCGGCTCCAGCGCGGCGGCCGCCTTTGCATGTGAAATCCGTCAGGCCCCCTTGCCGGTGATCGCCGGGCTGAACACCATCAGGCTCAGGATCTCGAACAGGACCTGGGCGCCGACATGGGCGGTGTTGGTGGTCGCGTCATATTGCGGCGCCACCTCGACGACGTCGCCGCCGACAATGTTGAGGCCTTTCAAGCCGCGCAGCAGTTCGAGCACCTCGCGCGTCGTCAGGCCGCCGATCTCCGGCGTGCCGGTGCCTGGCGCGAAGGCCGGATCGACACTGTCGACGTCGAAGGAAATGTAGGTCGGGCCGTCGCCGACGATTTTGCGCGCCCTCTCGATGATGGCGGGGATGCCGAGACCCGTCACCTCTTCGGCATGCACGACCGTCATGCCGGATTCGTAGGTGAACTCCCACAGATATTCGGCCGAGCCGCGGATGCCGATCTGGATGGTGCGGGTGGGGTCGAGGACGCCGTCCAGCACCGCGTTGCGGAACGGGCCGCCATGGTGGAACTTGGTCATGTCGAACAGCCCGCTTGTGTCGCAATGGGCATCGATGTGGATCATGCCGACCGGCGCCTTCTTGCCGACCGCCTTCAGGATCGGATGGCTGATCGAGTGGTCGCCGCCGACCGAAAGCGGCAGCACGCCGGCATCGACGATCTGGTTGGTGCGGCGCTCGATGTCTTCGTGGCTGATCTCCAGCCGGTAACGGCTGCGGAACGGCGTATCGCCGATGTCGGCGACGCGAAGCTCATGCGTCGGCGCGCATTCCAGCACATGATTGTAGGGGCCTATGCGCTCGATGGCGCGCAGCGCCCTGGGTCCAAAGCGCGAGCCGGGCCGGTTGGTGACGCCGAGATCCATCGGCACGCCGATGATCGCCACCTGCAAATCGCCGAAATCGGGATTGTCGGCTGCGATTTCGCGATAGGGCGCGGCGAGGAAGGTGGGGATGCCGGCGTAGGGCGCGAGTCGGGTGCCGCTCTTGGAGAAGATCTTGTCGGCGACCTTGCGGAACTTCGGGTCGAACATCTCGCCGCCATGGCTCTCGCCATACTTGCGGCGCAAGGCTTCCAGCTTGCCTCTGTCATAACCCATGTCGGTCTCCTCCTGCGGGCTGATGCATGCGGCCGTGGCGACATCTGCGAACTGACCATCATCCGGCCGGGTCGCTGTCCCGCTGGCTGCCTGTAGATTTCACGTCATTGATGCTGTTGACCTGCCAAAGTGTCCGGCAGCCGCATTGAAAAATCAATTGATATTGTTACGGTGCTGATTGTGAGAAAATCTCACAGAGTATCCGGTTGCTCATGGCCAAGCGTCTGCCCCCCTTGAATCCCTTGCGCGCCTTCGAGGCGACGGCGCGGCATGCCTCGCTGACCAAGGCGGCGAGTGAGCTCAACGTCACCCACGGCGCAATCAGCCACCAGATCAAGGCGCTCGAGCAATCACTCGGCGTAAAACTGTTCGAACGCACCGGACAGCGGGTAAAGCTCACCCCGCACGGCGCCGAATTGCTGCCGGCGGTCTCGACCGCCTTCGACGGCATCGCCGCCGCCACCCAGCGCATGACCAGGCCAGCCAGCGCCGGTACGCTGTCGGTCTCCTGCGTGCCGGCGCTGCTGCTTCTGTGGATGACGCCGCGGCTCGGCAGCTTCATGGCGCAATATCCTGATATCAGGTTGACGCTGATCCCGTCCAACGACCCCAAGGACATCCGCGCCCCACAGGTCGATGTCTGCGTGCTCTATGGCGACGGCAGCTGGACCGATTGCTGGATGCGCAAATGGTCGGGCCTCGAACTGTTCCCGGTGGTCAGCCCGACGCTGATCAACAACCGGCCGCTCCGCATCTGCCGGGATCTTGCTGGCCATGTCATCCTGCATGGCGATGATGGCCGCGAATGGCACACCTGGCTGGCCGCCGCCGATGGGCTCGACCTCGAACGTGGCCGCCGCCACCATCTCGGCGACGCCCGCACCGCGATCGAAGCCGCGGTGCACGGCCATGGCGTGGCGCTCGGCGATTCCGTCACCGCCAGCATGCTGCTCGCCAGGGGCCTGCTGGTGGCGCCGTTCAGCCTGTCGGTGCCGGCGGTCGACGATTTCTATGTCGTCTGCCGCAACGAGATGCGTTCGGCGCCGATCGTGCAATTGTTCGTCGACTGGCTGTTTGCCGAAAAGGAACAAGCCGACAGCCGCGCCGACGCGCCGGTGGCCGGCCGCATCGGCAGCCGCCGGAAGCGTCCGGCGCTGCGGGTGGTGGGCGCCAAGAGTTGAGGCTGGACCGGAGCGACTGCTTTTTGTCGGGCCAGCCCGGAAAGCGGGAGGCGCTTTCAAAAATTCAATGCTAATAAGCTCTTGCCGGGCAATTCCAGGAAAACTGTGCGGCGGTTTCCCGTCCGGAATTGCGTAAGAAGGACGTGAGCAGCGAGGGCGACGGCAGGACATGGCAAGAACCGATATAGCGCGGCGCGTCTACAACCACACCTGGAAGCTGGACCCGATCGTCCGCAGCCTGCTCGACACCGATTTCTACAAGCTTCTGATGCTGCAGATGATCTGGGGCATGTACCCCAAGGTCGACGCCACCTTTTCACTGATCAACCGCACTACCTCGGTGCGGCTTGCCGACGACATCGACGAAGGCGAATTGCGCGACCAGCTCGACCATGCCCGCACGCTGCGCTTCTCCAAGAAGGAGATGATCTGGCTTGGCGGTAACAATTTCTATGGCCGCAAGCAGATCTTCGAGCCGGAATTCCTCGCCTGGCTGGAAGGTTTTCGGCTGCCCGACTACGAGCTCTCCAAGCGCGACGGTCAGTACGAGCTCTCCTTCAGCGGTCCCTGGATGTACACCACCCTGTGGGAAATCCCGGCGCTGGCGATCATCAATGAGCTTCGTTCCCGCGCCGCCATGCGCGCCTTCGGTCCCTTCGCGCTTGACGTGCTCTATGCACGCGCCAAGGGGAAGATGTGGGCCAAGACCGAA
This sequence comes from Mesorhizobium sp. M0029, assembly GCF_040323735.1. Taxonomy (NCBI): domain Bacteria; kingdom Pseudomonadati; phylum Pseudomonadota; class Alphaproteobacteria; order Hyphomicrobiales; family Phyllobacteriaceae; genus Mesorhizobium; species Mesorhizobium sp. M0029. The sequence goes on along the minus strand of NZ_JAMYVF010000010.1, from coordinate 126,494 downwards.
CGCTTGAAGGCGCTGCCCGGCATCCGCATCTCCGATTTCGGCACCCGCCGCCGCCATTCCTTCCTGTGGCAGCGCTGGTGCGTCGAGGCGCTCAAGGAAGGCATTGGCGAAGCCTTCACCGGCACCTCGAACGTGCTGCTGGCGATGGACAACGACCTCGAAGCGCTCGGCACCAACGCGCATGAATTGCCGATGGTTTTTGCCGCCCTCGCCAAGTCGGAAAAGGAATTGAAGGAATCACCCTACAAGGTGCTGCAGGACTGGCAGCGCTATTACGGCGGCAACCTGCTGATCGTGCTGCCCGACGCTTTCGGCACCGCATCCTTCCTGCGCGACGCCCCGGACTGGGTCGCCGACTGGACCGGCTTCCGCCCCGACAGCGCGCCGCCGATCGAAGGCGGCGAAAAAATCATCGACTGGTGGCGCGAGAAGGGCAAGGACCCCAGGCAGAAGCTGCTGATCTTCTCCGACGGTCTCGAGGTCGAAACCATCGAGGAGACCTACAGGCACTTCAAGGGCAAGGTGCGCATGTCCTTCGGCTGGGGCACCAACCTCACCAACGATTTCGAAGGCTGCGCGCCGACCGAAACCAACAGCCTGGATGCGATATCGCTGGTCTGCAAGGTGACGGAGGCCAATGGCCGGCCGGCGGTGAAGCTGTCGGACAATCCGGCGAAAGCGACGGGCGACAAGAAGGAGATCGAGCGCTATCTCCGGATTTTTGGGGCGAAGGACCGCGTGGAGCAGCTGGTCAAGGTTTGAGGGTCGGCGGGTGCCTTGCTGGACGAAATGGAAATCGCGATAGCGTGAGTTCCCGACCACCCCCCTCTGTCCTGCCGGACATCTCCCCCGCAAGGGGGGAGATTGGCAGCGTCGAGTACCGCGCCTCTTTCTTTACCCTTGAAAGTTGGCGAAAGCCCCGGCGACATCCAATCTCCCCCCTTGCGGGGGAGATGGCCGGCAGGCCAGAGGGGGGTGTGAAGGATCGCGTCAGGCTGACATATGTCGCCTGCTCCCCCACCCTCACACTCCTCCCCACCCCCGCCTTCGCCCACGCCTCCGACCGCGGCCACGTCCTCCTGCTTCCCACCGGCTACTACATCGCCGGCGGCGCGCTTGCCGTCGCGGTCAGCTTTCTCGTCCTCGCCCTGCTGCCACCCGACGCCCTCGACCGCTTCTGGCGCCGCCGCTTACAACTTTTCACCTTCAGCGACACCGCCCGCACAATCATCAGCCTCATCTCCTTTGCCGGCTTCGCAACGCTCATCGCCGCCGGCCTGTTCGGCAGCCGCGACCCGCTCTCCAATCCGCTGTCGCTAACCATCTGGACGCTGCTCTGGGTCGGCCTTGCCATCGCGCAAGGCCTGCTCGGCGATCTCTGGTCGTGGCTGAATCCATGGTATGGCCCGCGGCGGATCGAAAGCCGCCTGTTCAAGTTTCGTGGCCGTGAGGGACAGGAATCGCGTTTGCCTTCATGGCTCGGCTGCTGGCCGGCCGTTATCCTGTTCTTCGCCTTCGCCTGGTTCGAGCTGATCTACCCGGCGCCCGACGACCCGGCGCGGCTTGCCTATGTCGCCGGCCTCTACTGGTTGCTTACCTTCATCGCCATGCTCGCCTTTGGCTACCGCGATTGGAGCCGGCGCGGCGAATTCCTGACGGTGTTCTTCGCCATGGTGGCGCGCTTCGCCCTTGTTGAGCGCGATGAACACGGGCGGCTCGCTCTCTGCTGGCCGGGCTCACAACTGCTCGGCGCAGCGCCCCTGCCGGCAAGCGGCATCGCTTTCCTGCTGCTCAGCCTGTCATCGGTGTCCTTCGACGGCCTGTCGAAAACCTTCTTCTGGCTCGGCCTGTTCGGCATCAACCCGCTGGAATATCCCGGCCGCACCGCGCTCATCGGCATAAGCAGCTTTGGCCTCGTGCTGACCTTCGTCCTGCTCGCGGCGGCATTCCTGCTGGCCGTCATACTCGGCCAGCGCCTTGCCGGCAGCCGACATTCCCACGGCGAGGCCGCCGGGCTGCTGGTCTGGTCGATCGTACCGATCGCGCTCGCCTATCATGTCGCGCACTATCTGACGGCGCTGCTGGTCGACGGCCAGTATGCGATTGCCGCTTTGTCCGACCCGTTCGCGCTGGGATGGAACCTGTTCGGCGCCGCCGACATGCAGATCGAGGCCGGCATCGTCGCCGGGGCCCACTCCGCCTGGTGGCTGTGGAACCTGCAGGCCGGCATCATCATCGCCGGGCACATGCTGGCGGTGCTCGTTGCCCATGGACTGGCCTGGCGACTGCACCAGGTGCCATCGCGCGCCGCCCTCAGCCAGTTGCCGCTCACCATGCTGATGATTGCCTACACGATCTTCGGCCTGTGGTTGCTTGCCACGCCGACGGCCGGATGAGACAAGCTGATCCACATGCCTTTGCGGAAAGCCCGCTTGCAAGCTCTGTGCTTTGGTGATTTAGTTTGTACACATGCAATTTCTGCCCCTCCTGCAAGGGAGTGGCCTTGCCTCGTTACAGCCAGTCAAAACTCAAAAACAGGGGAACTGCCGTGACTGACAAGAATGGGTTTTTCGATCTCTCCAAATCCACCCTTAGCCGCCGCACCGCGCTGAAAGGTCTCGCCGCCGGCGCCGGGCTGACGCTCGCGCCCGGCTTCGTCCGCTACAGCCAGGCGCAGAGTTCGGCGCCAATCAAGATCGGCTTCCAGTCGCACCGCACCGGCATCGGCGCCGCCTATGGCCGCTGGTATGAAAAGACCAGTGCCGCCGCGGTCAAGGCGATCAACGACGCCGGCGGCATCAATGGCCGACCTGTCGAACTGGTGATCGAGGATGACGGCACCGATCCCGGCCGTGGCGCCGAGGTGGTCGGCAAGTTCGCCACCCAGCACAAGACCGACATCGTCTTCGGCACGCTGTTCTCGCATGTGGTGATCGGCTCGGCGCCGGCCGCCGGCGAAAACAAGATCCCGTATTTCGTCGTCAGCGAAGGCCACCACGTCGCTTCGACCAAGCTCAACCGCTACGTCTTCCAGCCTGGCATCACCGATGTGAAGAGCCAGATCCAGTCGATGGCGCCGTGGATCGCGGCCAATGCCGGCAAGAAGGTGACGCAGATCTTCCCGGATTTCGCCTTCGGCTACGACCATCGCGACTACCTGCCGCCGGCGCTGAAGGCGCAAGGCGCCGAGGTCATCGCCCAGATCGCCATCCCGCCGACAGAGTCGTCTTTCACGAAATACTTCCCGCAGATACCCGCCGAGACCGAAGTCATCTACCACGTGATGGTCGGCCCGGCCGTGCTCACCTTCGTCAAGGAACTCGGCGAGTTCTACGGCTCCAACCGGCCGCAACTGTTCGGCTTCATCGATTCGCTCGAAGCCACCGACATCAACAGCCCCGGCCTCGAATTTTTGCACGGCAGCCATTTCTGGGAAGGTTCGCCGCGCTATGCGCAGGCCAATGACTCGGCCGCCCAGAAAGCCTACCGCGCCGCTGTCGGCATCGACGACAATGGGGCTGCCGTCGGCGACCCCAAGGACGTCTCCACCGCCGCCCACATGTTCGGCTGCTGGGAGACGCTCTATGTCGTCAAGAAGGCGATGGAAGACGCCGGCTACAAGGGCCCGGAAGACCGCGCCAAGCTGGTCGAGGCGACCGAGGCTCTGACCGAATTCGCCGAAGGCCCGGAGCATCCGCAAGGCCCCAAGACCTTCAACGGCAAGATCCACCAGTGTTTTGGCATCCAGAACATCTCCAAGGTCGAAGGCGGCAAGATGAAGGTCGTCCACAAGACCAAGATCGAGGACGGGCTTTACGAGGCCGAAGGGGATTATACGACGCAGGCGCTGTGAGGCGCCTTACCCTCCCCCTTGTGGGGAGGGTCGGCACGCAAGCTTCGCACTTTTGCGAAGCTTGCGAGACGGGGTGGGGGTCGCGACGGCCCGTGCCCAACCCCCACCCGACCGCTGCGCGGTCACCCTCCCCACAAGGGGAGGGTAAGGGCGCCCTGAATGCATTTCGGACCCCACCTCCTCCTCGCCGCCCTCGAAGGCCTTGTCACCTCCGCCGTGTTGGCGCTGACGGCGCTTGGGCTGTCGCTGGTGTTCGGCGTCATGCGCGTCGTCAACGTCGCCCATGGCGAGTTCTTCATGCTGGGCGCGGTGCTGGCCTGGGCGATCTCGACGGCGATACCCGGCCATCCCACGCTCGGCTTCCTGGCGGCGCTGGTGATTGCGCCGCTGATTGTCGGCGCCATTGCGCTGGTAGCCGAGCGGCTTGTGCTGCGCCGGCTCAATTACAATCCGGAAGCCACCATCGTCGCCACGATCGGCATGCTCTACATCATCCAGCAGCTGGCGTTGAGCTTCTATGGCCCGGAAGCGCGCCCGGTGGAGCCGCCCTTCAGCTACCGCATCCTTTTGCCCTGGTTCGGCTATTCCGGCTACAAGCTGTCGATCATTGCCGCTTCGGCCCTTCTGCTCATCGCCACCTGGCTGGTGCTGACGCGCACCAAGATCGGCCTCATCATGCGCGCCACCCAATATGACAGCGAAACGGCGCAGGCCTTCGGCATTCCGGTCGCCCGCGTCTATGCCGGCGTCTTCGCGCTCGGCGCCATGCTGGCGGCCATCGCCGCCGTGCTGATCGTGCCGATCAGTCAGGCGCACTACCTGATGGGGCAGGACCCGCTGCTGTTGTCCTTCATCGTCGTCATCATCGGCGGCCTCGGCTCGCTGCGCGGCACGGTCGTCGCCGCCGTGCTGATCGGGCTGTCCGACGGCATCATCTCGGTGTTCTTCTCGCCGACTTTGGCCAAGATCATCGCCACGCTGCTGGTGGCCATGGTGCTGGTGTTCAGGCCGCAAGGCCTGTTCGGGCAGGCGCCGCGATGAGCGAAGCTTCGCCGGCGAAAGCCTATGCTCTGCATATCGGCGCCATCGCGCTGCTGTTCGCCCTGAGCTTCGTCCTGCCGGATTATCATCACGGCCTGCTCGCCCGCATCATGGTGCTGGCGGTGTTCGCCATGGGCTACAACATGCTGTTCGGCTATGTCGGCCTGCTCAGCCTCGGCCACGCCATGTTCTTCGCCGCCGGGCTCTATGGCGCTGGTCTCGCCGTCATCCATCTCGGCTGGAGCGTGCCTTTGGCTTTCCTCGCCGGCATCGCCTGCGGCGCGCTGCTGGCAGTTGTGATCGGCCTGCTGGCGCTGCGCACCACCGGCGTCGCCTTCATGATCGTCACCATGATGTTCGCGCAGGTGTTTTACCTCGTCATCCTCTATTTCGCCGCCTGGACCGGCGGCGACCAGGGTCTGGTGGTGCCGCAGCCCGCGCGGGTTCTGGCCTTCGGCGCGACATCGCTCGACCTAACCAACCCGACCGTGCGCTACATGAGCGCGCTGGCGCTGTTCTCGGTCGTGCTGCTGATCACCCTCGCCCTCGTCCGCTCCCGCTATGGCCGCGTGCTGGTCGCGGTGCGCGAGAACGAGGAGCGCACGAAAATGCTGGGCTACGACACCTTCTCCAACAAGCTGATCGCCGTCGTCGTCTCCGGCACCATTTGCGCCGCCTCGGGTGCGGCCTATGCGCTGCTGTTCGGCTATGTCGGCTCGAGCTTTGCCTCGGTGCAGTATTCCATCCTGCCGCTGCTCTGGGTGCTGCTCGGCGGCGCCGCCACGACGCTGGGTGCGCTGCTTGGCACTGTGTTCATGTACTATGTCATCGACACCGCCAGCGGTTACACCTCCGCCTATCTCGTGATCGTCGGTATTGCGCTCATCCTTCTGGTGCTGTTTTTCCCCAAAGGCATTCTGGGCACCATCCGCCAGCGCTGGCTCGGGTGGCTCCCATGATGCCGTTGCTGACCACCAAAGGCCTGGCGCGCAGTTTCGGCGGCCTGCGTGCCGTCGACGGTGTCGATTTTCAGCTGATGCCGGGCGAGATCCGCGCCGTCATCGGTCCCAATGGCGCTGGCAAAACCACCTTCGTGAGTCTGGTCAGCGGCCGCATTCAGCCATCGTCCGGCATGATCGTCTTCGACGGCGCCGACATCACCAGCCAGCCGGCTTATCTCAGGGTGCGCCGGGGCATCGCCTACACCTTCCAGATCACCAGCGTCTTCGCCAACCTCTCTGCCTACGATAATGTCGCGCTGCCGGTGCAGCGCACGCTGACCGATGCCCGCTCGAAAGGTGCGGTGCGCACCGGCGTCATGGCCGCGCTGGAACGCACCGGACTGGCCGGCCGCGCCCATATGCCGGCCGGCCAGCTTTCCTACGGCCACCAGCGCCTGCTGGAAGTCGCGATGGGCCTGGCGCTTAAGCCGCGGCTTTTGATCCTCGACGAGCCGACGCAGGGGCTGGCCGACAGCGAGATCGACAATTTCATCGGACTGGTGCGCGAGATTGCCAAGAGCGCCACCGTGCTCCTGATCGAGCACAACATGCCGGTCGTCATGCAGCTGGCCGACCGCATCACGGTCTTCAACGCCGGCAGGATCCTGGCCGAAGGCACGCCCGAACAGGTTCGCGCCAACACACAGGTGCAGGAAGCCTATCTGGGGACGGCGCCATGAGCGAAGCCCCCAAGACTGAGGCCCCCAAGACTGAGGCCCCCAAGACTGAAGCCCACGAGACTGAGGCCCACGAGACTGAAGCGCTGACCATCTCCAGGCTCGACTGCTTCTATGGCGAGGTTCAGGTGCTCTATGGGCTCGACCTAGTGCTCAACAAGGGCGAGGTGCTGTGCCTGTTCGGTCGCAACGGCGCCGGCAAGACGACGACGCTGAAAGCGATCATGGGGCTGGTTCGCTCGAGCGCCGGTTCGATCCGGCTCGCCGGCAAGGAGTTGACCGGCCTGCCGGCGCACGAGGTGCCCAAGGCCGGCGTCGCCTATGTACCGCAGGGCAGGCGGCTGTTCGCCGAGATGACGGTGGCGGAAAACATCGAGATCGGCCTGATGGCGCGCGGCAAGGGAAGAGCGACGCGTGAGAGCGTGCTCGACCTCTTCCCGCTGCTGCGCCAGCGGCTGCGCCAGCGCTCCGGCACCTTGTCCGGCGGCGAGCAGCAGATGCTGGCCATGGCCCGTGCGCTTTGCCTTGAGCCGCAGGTTCTGCTGCTCGACGAGCCGACCGAAGGGCTGATGCCGTCGATGATCGCCAAGATCCGCGAGACGGTGGTCAAGCTGCGTGAGCTTGGTGTCTCCACCATTCTGGTCGAACAGCGCGTCGATGCCGTGCTGTCGGTCGCCGACCGCGTCTGCTTCATCGAAAACGGCCGTAACCGCGAGACGGTGGATGTCGAACAGCTTCGCGCCGATCCGTCGGCGGTGCGCCGATATGTAAGCGTCGGCTAAGATTACCCTCCCCCTTGTGAGGGTCCGAAGGACGGGCGAGACCCGTGGCTCGCCCCGGCAAGTGGCTGCGAAGCAGCCGGGTGGGAGCGGCGCCGACCCCCACCCGGACCTTCGGTCCGACCTCCCCACACGGGGGAGGTAAGGGCCCAGCGCCCTTCGCATCACGCAAAGAAGACAAAACCTGTAATCAGAAATATCGGGATCAGCACCACGCCCGACCACGCCATGTAGCCGAAGAAGCCCGGCATCTTCACACCGCGGTGTCGGGCGATGGCGTAGACCATGAAGTTGGGTGCATTGCCGATATAGGTGTTGGCGCCCATGAACACCGCGCCGGCCGAGATCGCGGCCAGCGTCGAGGCCGCCTCCGTCATCAGGTGCCGCGCGTCGCCGCCTGCGAGTTCGAAAAACACCAGATAGGTCGGCGCATTGTCGAGGAAGGACGACAGCCCGCCGGTCAGCCAGAAATAGGCGAGATCATTGGGCTGGCCGGTGGGTGACGTCACCAGCGCCACCAGCGGCGCCAGCGCGCCGTCATGGCCGGCGCGAAGGATGGCAATGACCGGCACGATGCAGATGAAGATGCCGGCAAACAGTTTTGCCACCTCCGCGATCGGGCCCCAAGTGAAGCCGTTGGCCTCGCGATGGCTCTTGAGGGAAACGACAAGCGACAGCCCGGCGAGCGCCAGGATGATGGCATCGCGCACCAGGTTCTGCAGTTCGAGGCCGACGCCGAGGATAGAGAAAGTCACGCCCGGCTTCCAGGCAGCTGAAAGCAGGATCGCGGCAATGACGCCGGCCAGCAACGGCAGATTGGCCAGGCCGCGAAGGCGCACCTTCGTATCCGGCGTCGGATCCTTGATCTTCGGCGCGCCGCCTTCGCGGCGATGCAGCATGATGTCGATGGCCAGGAAGACAAGCAGCACCAGGCCACCGGTAAACAGCGTCTCGCGCCAGAGGTTCGCCGACGTCCAGAAGAAGTCGACGCCGCGCAGGAAGCCGACGAACAATGGCGGGTCGCCCAAGGGCGTCAACGAGCCGCCGATGTTAGACACCAGGAAGATGAAGAAGATGACGACATGGGCGTTGAACTGCCGGTTGTCGTTGGCGCGCAGCATCGGCCGGATCAGGATCATCGAGGCGCCGGTGGTGCCGATCACCGAGGCCAGCATCGCCCCGACGAGCAGCAGCCCGGCATTGACCAGCGGCGTGCCATGGATGTTGCCGGCGACAAGGATGCCGCCCGAAATGGTGTAGAGCGCGAACAGCAGGATAATGAACGACATGTATTCGGTGAGCAGCGTGTGCAGCACGGCTTCACCGGCTACCGGAACGCCGAATGCAACCATCAGGGGGATGACCGCCAGCGCTGCCCAGCCGGCGGCGATCTTGCCGTAGTGATGCTCCCAGACATGATGGAACAGCAGCGGTCCGGTGGCGATCGAGAGCAGCAGGCCGGCGAAAGGCAGCGCCCACCACAGCGACATGGCAGCATCGGGCAGGCCGCGGGCCTCGGCCGCGAAGGCCATTTGCGGAGACGCAGCGGAAGCGAGTACACCTGCCGCCAAAGCCTTCCCCAACTGTGTGCAGCCCCCTCGATGCCCCACGATCCAGTCACTCCGAGATCGGGTCTTCGAGCCTCACCCCGGCATCGCGCATCCGCTTCAGCATCGCCTCGACCGACCCGTTGAGATCGATGCCGCGGCAGGCGTCGAGCCGCACCGTCGTCGTGAAGCCTTGCTTGACCGCGTCGAGGGCCGAGAAGGCGATGCAGAAGTCGGTCGCCAGACCAACCAGGGTCACGGTGCCGATGCCGCGCTCCTTGAGGTAGCCGGCGAGCCCGGTCGGCGTCTTGTGGTCGTTCTCGAAGAAGGCGGAGTAGCTGTCGATATCGGGGCGGAACCCCTTGCGGATCACCAGCTCGGCCTTGGTCCAGGCGAGCCCCGAGTGAAAATCCGAGCCGAGGCTGCCCTGGATGCAATGGTCGGGCCACAGAGTCTGCGGCCCATAGGGCATCTCGATTGCGCTGAAGGGCTGCGCCCCCGGATGGCTGGAGGCAAAGCTCGAATGTCCGGCCGGGTGCCAGTCCTGCGTCAGCACGACATGCTCGGCATGCCGAATCAGATCGTTGACCAGCGGCACGATTTCGTCGCCGCCGGCAACCGCCAGTGCGCCGCCGGGGCAGAAGTCGTTTTGCAGGTCGATGACAACAAGCGCTTCGTCGGCCATGGCGCCTCTCCTCTTCTACGTCTCGAACGGGGGATCGAGTGAAATACGCCGCTGATGCGACCGGATGCAGAAACTTGACCGGATGGCCGCCTGCGTCAACCTCCTACAGCGCCGCGCGTCCCCTTCGGACGCGCAAAGGACGCTGTAGCACTTTACCTTGCGCAGGATCCTTTCCGAAAATCGATTCCGATTTTTGGGGATCGTGCGCGGACGTAACAAATGCGTGGCGGCCGGGTTCCCTTAAACTCCGGCTTTGACAATTTCCGCCAGCTTGATATCATTTGCATACGAATGAATTTGGCCTGATCAGACACTGGCGGGTTCGGGAAGACCCCACCCTTGAAGGCCCCAATGGGAAGGCCGATTTTTTTGGAAGGCAAAGCGTGATCCGTTACGCGAAACCCACCACGCTCGACGAGGCGCTCGCTCTGCTGGGCGAGGGCGCCTGGCGCGTGCTTGCCGGCGGCACCGATTTCTATCCGGCGCAGGGCGCCAAACCGTTCCGCGACAATGTTCTCGATATTAACGGCCTGGTCTCGCTGCGCGGCATTGCCGAGACCGAAACTCATTGGGTTTTGGGCGCCCGCACCACCTGGACCGACCTTGTCCGCCATCCATTGCCGGCGGCTTTCGATGCGCTGAAGCAGGCCGCGCGCGAAGTGGGCTCCCTGCAGATCCAGAATGTCGCCTCGATCGCCGGCAATCTCTGCAATGCTTCGCCTGCCGCCGATGGCGTTCCGGGACTGCTGGTGCTGGACGCCGAGGTCGAGCTGCGCTCTGCAGCCGCGACGCGTAATCTGCCGCTGCAGGAGTTCATTCTCGGCAACCGCCGCACCGCGCTGCTACCGGGCGAGCTGGTCACCGCCATCCGGGTGCCGAAGCCCAGGGCCGCCGGCACGTCGGCCTTCGTCAAGCTCGGTGCGCGGCGCTACCTCGTCATCTCCATCGCCATGGTGGCGGCGCGCCTCGTTGCCGAGAATGGCATGGTCATGGAAGCCGCTGTCGCGGTCGGGTCCTGCTCGGCCGTCGCCAGGCGGCTCGCCGCTGTCGAAGCCGTGCTGGTGGGCAAGCCTGTCGGCCCGGCACTCGCCGATGCTCTCCTGTCCGCGCCGATGGCCGAGCTCTCGCCGATTGCCGACGTGCGCGGCAGCGCCGAATACCGGCTCGACGCAGCGCGCGAGCTTGTCGCCCGCGCCGTGCTGAGGGCTTGCGGACTGACGAACGACAACAGCATGGTGGCGGCATGAGCCACTCCGAGATGATTGAAGCCCTGCCCGACCTCGTGCCGGGCGTCGGCCTCGATCGCGCCGAGATCGCCTTCGCCGTCAATGGCGCCGCCGTCTCGGTCAATGTGCCGCCGCTGCGCCGGCTGTCGCAGGTTTTGCGCGACGAATTGCAGCTGACGGGCACCAAGGTTGGCTGCGATGCCGGCGATTGCGGCGCCTGCACAGTGCTGGTCGACGGCGACGCCGTCTGCGCCTGCCTGATGCCGGCGGCCTCCGCAGCCGGGACGTCCGTAACGACCGTCGAAGGCCTCGCCGATCGCCGGCTGTCGGCGCTGCAGGCGTCTTTCCTGGCGCATGGCGCCGCGCAATGCGGCATCTGCACGCCGGCGCTGCTGGTCGCGGCAACGGCGCTGCTGGATGGCACGCCGAATCCGACCGAGACCGAGGTGCAGGATGCGCTGGGCGGCATCCTCTGCCGTTGCACCGGCTACAGAAAGATCATCGCGGCAGTGATGGATGCGGGACGGTTCGAGACGTCGACCGACGGCGCTGCCCCTCATCCGCCTGCCGGCACCCTCACCCCGTATAGTGACGGGGAGAAGGGAAGTGCTCCAGCGCCGACGCTCCCCGCTCCCCGTTCTTCACGGGGAGAGGGTAAGGGTGAGGGGCAGCGCCAACGTCATTCGTTGGAATTCAACTTTGAACGTAGAATGCCAACCACAGGGAATGCTGTAGGCGCCTCCCCGGTCCGGCTCGACGGCGTGCCAAAAGTCACCGGCGCTGAAAAATTCGGCGGCGATTCCTTTCCCGCCGATGCGCTGGCTGTGCTGGTGGTCCGCTCGCCGCATTATCATGCCGGCTTCGCCTTCGGCGACCTGGAGGGCTGGGTGAAGTCGCATCCCGGCACCGTCGGCGTCTTCACCGCCGCCGACATTCCGGGAAAAAACTGTTTCGGCGTCATCGGTCCGTTTGCCGACCAGCCGGCGCTGGCCGAAGGCTTTGCGCGGCTGCGCGGCGAGGCAGTGGCGCTGGTCGCCGGCGAGCGCGAGGCCATGCTCGATCTCGACCTCCAGGATTTCCCGGTCCGCTGGACCGAGCTGCCGCATTTTCTGCAGCCCGGCGACGCGCAGGCAGAAGGGGCGGCGCTCATCCACGCGAACCGCTCGGCCAATTTGTTGACCAAGGGCTTTGTCGAGCGCGGCGACCCCGAGGCGGCGCTTGGCGAGGCTGCTTACACGGTGTCCGGTGCCATCGACACCTCCTATGTCGAGCACGCCTATATCGAGCCGGAAGCCGGCCATGCCTACATGGACGGCGACACGCTGGTCGTCGTCGCCTGCACCCAGGCCCCCTATATGGACCGTGACGAAACGGCAAAGGTGCTCGGTCTTGCCGTCGACAAGGTGCGCATCGTGCCGACCGCGACCGGCGGCGGCTTCGGCTCGAAGCTCGACGTGTCGCTGCAGCCGCTCATCGGCCTTGTGGCACTGAAAACCGGCCGGCCGGCGGCGCTTGCCTACACCCGCACCGAATCGATGATGTCGACCACCAAGCGCCACCCCGCCGAGATGAAGGCGACCATCGGCGTAGATGCCGAGGGCCATGTCACCGGCATGGTCTTCACAGGCGATTTCAACACCGGCGCCTATGCCAGCTGGGGCCCGACCGTCGCCAACCGCGTGCCGGTGCATGCCTCCGGTCCCTATGCGACGCCGAACTACCGCGCCGAAGGCCGCGCCATCCACACCCACGGGCCGATTTCCGGCGCCTTCCGTGGCTTCGGCGTGCCGCAGGCGACGATCATGCAGGAGACGCTCTATGATGAGCTCGCCGGCAAGCTTGGCATGGACCGGCTCGATTTTCGGCTGAAGAACTGCCTTCGGAACGGATCCGAAACGGTTACCGGACAGCGGCTGGAGTCGGGCGTCGGCATTTTCGAGTGCCTCGACTCCTTGCGACCGCATTGGGCTCGCGCGAAGGCCGACGCAGATACATTCAACAATGCCAATACGAGCAAAAAGCGCGGCGTCGGCATCGCGTCCTGCTGGTATGGCTGCGGCAACACCTCGCTGCCCAATCCGTCGACCATCCGGGTCGGTATCTCGCCAGAGGGGGAGGTCATCCTGCATCAGGGCGCCGTCGATATCGGCCAGGGCTCCAACACCGTCATTGCCCAGATCTGCGCCGACGCACTTGGCCTGCCGCTGGAAAAATTCAAGCTGAGAAGCGCCGACACCGCGATCAGCCCGGACGCCGGCAAAACATCGGCCTCGCGCCAGACTTTTGTCACCGGCAAGGCGGCCGAAAAAGCCGGCCGCGCCTTGCGCGAAAAGATCCTGCGCTTTGCCAATGTCTCGGAGAACGCGGCCCTGCAATTGGACGGCCCGGCGATCGTCATTCGTGAGGGCGAAGCCACTCGGCGTATCGATCTCGCCGCGCTCGATGTCGATGCGGACAGTTTCGTCTTTCGCGCCGAGGAGACCTACGATCCGCCGACGCTGCCGCTCGACGCCAAGGGCCAGGGCAAGCCTTACGCCGTCTATGGCTATGGCGCGCAGATCGCCGAACTGGAGGTCGACCTCAAGCTCGGCACGGTGAAGCTCTTGAAAATCACCGCCGCGCACGATGTAGGCAAGGCGATCAATCCGCTGCTGGTCGAAGGCCAGATCGAGGGCGGCATCGCGCAAGGCATCGGCATGGCGCTGATGGAGGAATACATCCCCGGCCGCACCGAGAATTTGCACGACTATCTCATCCCGACCATCGGCGACGTGCCTGAGATCGAGCACATTCTGATCGAGGTTCCCGATCCGGAGGGACCGTTCGGCGCCAAGGGCCTGGGCGAGCATGTGCTGATCCCGACCGCACCCGCCATCCTCAACGCCATACGCCACGCCACCGGCGTTCTCATCACCAAGGTTCCGGCGACGCCGGCGCGCATCCGCGCTGCTATCCGCGACAAGGAGGCACGCCGATGAGCGAGCTTGCCGAACGCTTCGAAACCCACGATCCCGGCGAAAAGCTGGTGGCGGAAAAGATCCGGTGCGATGCCTGTCCGGTGATGTGCTACATCGCCGATGGCCGCACCGGCGCCTGCGACCGCTACGGCAATGTCGGTGGCCGCATCGTGCGTACGGACCCGCTGACCATCCTCGACCATGCGGCAGAGAGCGGCGCCGCGGTCGTGCCCTTCACCGCCGAGGGCGAGCAATGGGACGGCGAACTGGTCAACACCGGCCGCCGCTTCGTCACTGCAATCGGCGCCGGAACCACCTATCCCGATTACAAGCCGGCTCCCTTCATCGTCAGCCAGGAGGTCGAGGGGGTCGATCTGGTGACCGTGGTCACCGAAGGCATTTTTTCGTACTGCGGCGTCAAGGTGAAGATCGACACCGACCGCCATCTCGGTCCCGAAACGGCAATCGTGCGCGCGCAAGGCGAGCCGATCGGCCACGTCACGACAGGCGAATACGGCTCGCAGATGCTGTCGCTCGGCGGAGTGCATCATTTGACCGGTGGCTCTAAGGCCGAAGGCCGGGCAACCTGCGACGCGATGCTCGGTCTGTGCAATCGCAAGCCGGTCGAACTGACCATCGATGGCGGCGCCACCATCATCGTCGAAGCCGGCAAACCACCTGTCATCGACGGCAAGCAGGAACACCGCATGCGGGTCGGCTGCGGCTCGGCGACGATCGGCATGTTCGCCACGCAATGGCGCGGCCTTGTCGACGAGGTGGTGGTGGTCGACGACCATATCACCGGCGTCGTCTCCGAGCATCAGGCCGGCAAGGTGCTGGGCTGGCAGGACACCGGCATCAAGATCATCGGCCGCCGTTCGACGCCGGGCCGCTATTTCAAGGTTTCCGAGCCCGGCCTCGGCTGGGGCGGCACCTCGATTTCCGACCCGCTGTCGATCCTCGGCGAATGGAACGCCAAGAAGGGCGCCCGCCCCGGCCTGTCGCTGCTGATGGTGTCGACCACCGGCGAGCAGTTCGCCTATTACGAGCTCGACGACGAGTTGAAGCCGGTGGAAAAACCGTTCCCCGAGCGGCTGCAGAAATCGGTCGGCCTGATCGAGGACAATTGCGAGCCGGCGCTCTGCACCGTGCTGTTCATCGGCGGCGCCGGCGGTTCGCTGCGCGCCGGCGTCACCGAAAACCCGGTCAATCTCACCCGCTCGGTGCAGGGCTTGAATACCTATGTTACCGTTGGCGGCGCGCCGGTCTATGTCTGGCCGGGCGGCGGCATCACGCTGATGGTCGACGTCATGCGCGTGCCGGAAGGCGCCTTCGGCTATGTGCCGACGCCGGCGCTGGTGGCGCCGATCGAATTCACGCTGCGTCGCGACGACTATGTCCGGCTGGGCGGCTACGAGGCCGAGATACGAAGCGTCGAGGATATCGTTGCCAAAGGCGGCGAGTATCTCAACCCGCGTCGCGGCTCAGCCGCCGAGGCTCAAAACCCATGGCCGCCGCTCGCGCAATTGCGCCGCGTCGGCTCGAACGGGGCCACCTGATGCAAGGCCCGCAAGTCCACTGGCTGCAGGACGGTAAGCGGCTGCACCTCAACCACGGGCCGATCGACCTGATCGTCGAAGCCTTTGGTGAGGCGGCTGAGTGTCGTGCCGCCTACGATCAGGCGATCGAGCGCTTCCAGACGATCCTGATCGAGTTGGTCGAGGAGCTTCCCGAATTGCGGCTGCCGGCATTTTTCCTGGCGCCGCGCACCTTCGCCGGCCCGACGGCGCGGCGCATGGAAGCAGCCGTCATGCCCTTGGCGGAATGCTTCATCACGCCGATGGCCGCCGTCGCCGGATCGGTAGCCGACGAAATGCTCTCGGCATTGCTTGCCGGTCGCAGACTCGACCGGGCCTATGTCAACAATGGCGGCGACAGCGCCCTCCATATCGGCAAGGGCCAGTCGATGAACCTAGCGATCGCCGGCACCGGCAACGGCATGGCCGACCGCCTCACCATTCGCTCGGCGGACGGCGTGCGCGGCGTCGCCACCAGCGGCTGGCGCGGCCGTTCGTTCTCGCTTGGCATTGCCGACGCCGTCACCGTGCTGGCGCACACCGGCGCCGAGGCCGATGCGGCCGCGACACTCATTGCCAACGCCGTCGACCTGCCCGGCAATCCCGCCATCAAGCGCATTCCCGCGCAGGACTTGGCGCCCGACAGCGATCTCGGCGCGCGGCTGGTGACACAAGCCGTCGGCATGCTCGCGCGTGGCGATGTGGAGCGGGCGCTGGACAATGGCCTTGCCGTCGCCGAAGATTTTCGCCGGCGCGGCCTGATTGCCGCATCGGCGCTGTTTCTAGGTGGGGAAGCGCGCATCAGTGGTTCCATGGCGCTTGCCGCGCCCAACAAAAATCCAGGGAAGGAAGTCGCCCATGCCTGAGTTTCCGATCCGCAAAATCGCGGTTCTGACCGAAGAGATCTTTCACGATGGCGGGCCGGTCGCAGCTGCGCCGCGCCGCCGCGCTGCAGCCGTGGCCCTGGTGAAGAACCCGTTCGCCGGCCGCTACGTCGAAGAACTGCAGAGCGCCATGGACGATCTGAAGCCGCTCGGCCTGCTGCTCACCGACAAGCTCATTGCCGCATTGGGCGGCGACATCAAGCAGATCGACGCCTACGGCAAGGGCACCATCGTCGGTTCGTCAGGGGAGCTGGAGCACGGCGCGCTGTGGCATGTGCCGGGCGGTTACGCCATGCGCGAGCGGCTGGGCGACGCCAAGGCGATCGTGCCGTCGGCAACCAAGGTCGGCGCCTTCGGCTCGCGGCTCGACGTGCCGCTCGGCCACACCAACGCCGCCTATGTGCGTAGCCATTTCGACGCCATGGAGGTCGGTCTCAGCGACGGGCCGCGCGCCGACGAAATCCTGTTCTGCCTCGCCATGAGCTGCGGCCCCCGCGTGCACGACCGCATGGGCGGCCTGGCGGTCGGCGACATCAAGGCCTGGGACGGCTTGCGATGAGCGGCGGGGACAATCTTCTCAAGCTCGTCGAGGCCGAAGAGCCCGACGAACATGACTACCGCCTGCAGGAGCAGGTCGGCTTCGTCCTGCGCAAGGCGCATCAGCGCCATGTCTCGATCTTTGCCGCCCAGATCAGCGACCTGACGCCGCCGCAATTCGCTGCACTTGCCAAGCTGCACGACGTCGGCGAGACCTCGCAGAACCAGTTGGGCACGCTGATCGCCATGGATGCGGCGACGGTCAAGGGCGTCATCGACCGGCTGAAGGCGCGTGGCCTGGTCGATCTGACCAAACACGAGGTCGACAAGAGGCGGCTGCTGGTCAACCTCACGCCAGAGGGACGCGAGGCGATCGAACGGCTGATCCCGTTGGCCCGCGCCATCACCCAGGAGACACTGGCGCCGCTGACGGTCAAGGAAGCGGCCACGTTTATGCGGCTGCTAGCGAAGTTAGCCTGATTTAGGCCCGCAGCCGAGCGCCTTCAGGATCGAAGAACGGCATCGGCGCCACCACCGCGCGGGTCGGCTTGCCGTCAATGTCGATGCTGAGTTCGGTCCCGATGGCGGTGAACGGCAGCCGCAAATGCGCCGTCGCCAGAACTTTGCCTAAGGAATAGCCGTGATCGCTATAGGTGACGACACCGGCATCCTCGCCGTCGGCGAAAACCCTGGCATCCGTCGCGGCCGGCTTGTCACCGTCGAGAATCAGCCCGGTCCAGCGTTCGTCGAGCCCCTTGCCGCGAATTGTGAGCAATGCCTCGCGGCCGATGAACTCGCCCTTGTCGAACTTGATCCAGCGATCGAGCCCGACATGGAAGGGCGTACGGCTCTCGTCCATGTCGATGCCATGCGCCGGATAGGCCTTTTCCAGCCCGAGCGTGAACATGGCCAGCACGCCGTATGGCTTCAAGCCGAAATCGCCGCCGGTCCGCACCAGCGCGTCCCAGACGGAAGTCGCCTCGTCCGCCGGCACGAACAGTTCGAAGCCGAGCTCGCCGGTCACCCCGGTGCGTGAGATCAGGACTTTGGTCTCGCCGACGCGCCCTGAAGTGAACGCCCAGCGTTTCAACTCATCGAGATCGGCATCCGAAACCAGTGCTTTCAGCAGCTCGCGGGAGCGCGGCCCCTGTATGGTCGGGAAGGCGACGGCCGCGGTGATGTCGGTGACATAGGCCTTTCGCGCTTCAGCATGATGCTGCAGCCAGGGCAGCATCTTCAGCCGGTTGACCGAGCCGGTCACCAGCATGAAATGCTCAGGCGCCAGCCGGAACACGGTGAGGTCGTCCATGATGCCGCCATCGTCGCGGCAGACGGTGGAATAGCGCACCTGGCCGGGGCTCATCGCGGCCGCATCGTTGACGATAACGTGGTTGACCAGCGCCTCCGCTTCCGGCCCCTTGATGTCCATCTTGCCCATGGTGCTGAGATCCTGCACGCCGACATTCTTGCGCGTGTTCAGATGCTCGTCGGCGATGCCGGAATAAGTTTTGGCCGAGACGAAGTCGCCGCCGACCCGGCCCATCGTGGCGCCGAGGCCAACGATGCTGGTGTAGAAAGGGGAGCGCCGCTCAACCAAGAAACTTCTCCGTCATCTCATGAAAACGGCAGCGCCGGGTGGCGCTGCCGAGGTCGGGTTGGCTGAGGGATTAACCCCCGTAGACGTCGAAGGCGAAGTACTTGTCGTTGATTTCCTTGTACTTGCCGTTGGCGCGCAGCGCCTCGATTGCGGCATTGAACTTGTCGGCAAGTTCCTTGTTGCCCTTTTGCAGGGCGATGTCGACGCCGGGGCCGTGAATGGCCGGATCGGCGGTCAGCGTGCCGAGCAATTTGCAGCAGGCGCCATCGGGCTTCTTCAGCCATTCGGTCAGGATGATCGAGCCGTCCATCATCGCGTCGAGCCGGCCATTGGCCATGTCGGTGCGGGCGTCGTCGCCCGTCGGATAGGCTTTCACGGTCGAGCCGGAGTATTTCTGCTCGGCGAAATTCTGGTGGATGGTTGCGCTCTGCACGCCCAGCACCTTGCCCTTCAGATCGTCCGGCGATGTGCCGGCGATGGTCGAATCCTTCGGCACGGCGATGGCCGGCGGCGTCTGGTAATATTTGTGGGTGAACTCGACCTTCTCGGCCCGTTCCGGCGTGATGGTGATGTTGATGATGGCGTCGAACTTGCCGGCCTGCAGCGCCGGAATGGAACCATCGAAATCCTGTACGGAGAATTCGCACTCGGCCTTCATCTCGGCACACAGCGCCTTGCCGAGGTCGATGTCGAAGCCGCCCAGCGTGCCGTCCGAATTGGCATAGTTGAAAGGCGGATAGGCGCCCTCGGTCCCGATCCTGAGTTTCTCGGCGGAGGCAGCACCGGTCCCAAGCAGCAGGGCGGCGGAAGCGGCAAGCACGAAACGACCGAAAAGACGCATGTTCCTGATCTCCGTTGACTAAGCAATTCCAGGGAAGGTGTTGGCGGTTTCCCGTCCGGAATTGCGCGAAAACAAGGATAGAAGTCTATGGTCTTTTGCAGGCCCCACGGAGACGGAAACGACATGCTCTGCGGCGATCACGGCGCGGCAAGCCGTCCTTCCCCAGGAATCTTACTGTGATCTAAATTACAGACCGATCATGGACATGGGCGCATGTTCAGCTGGAAGTAGACGGTCGTGGGAGGGACCTGGGGATGGACCAGCAGGAATTCGTGCAGGAAGCCGCGCAGCGGCGCATAGACGACGACATCGCCAAGCGCATCAAGGTTCACCAGGCCAACATCGAGCGGCTCGAAACCGCAAGGGAAAGCGCCGGCAATCTCGAGGCGGCCGTCGCCAACCGGCCGCTGGTGATGCTGGCGCAGGGCGATTCCTGGTTCGACTATCCGCTCACCGGCAACGGCTTTCCGTTCGTCGACACCGACGTGATCGCGCAGCTGCGCCGCATCGGCTCGATGCCGCCGACCATCCTCAACCTTGCCCATCATGGCGATGCGGCGACCGACGAGATGTCGTTGCCCAAGCAGCAACGGATGATTTCAGCCCTGCGCAACAAGGCCAACTGGCTGGACGGCAAACCCGATGCCATCCTGTTCTCTGCCGGTGGCAACGACATTGCCGGCGACCAGTTCTGCATCTTCCTCGACTTCAATGACGGCCACGCCCCCGGGCTGAACAAGAACCGCTTCACCAAGGCGCTCGGCATGGTCGAGGCCTGCTATCTCGATTTGTTCGCGCTGCGCGACCGCGTCGCGCCCGGCGTGCCGATCTTTGGCCATTGCTATGATTTTCCGATCCCGAACGGAGCGCATCCGTCCTGTGTCGGCCCGTGGCTGAAACCGTCGCTCGATTTCTGCAACTGGACGGTGGCCAAGGGCACGGTCATCGTCCACGACGCACTGGCGGCATTCCGCGATGTGGTGAAGCGCCTGGCCGACGAGCCCAAAAACAATTTCCATCTGGTCGACACGCAAGGCACGCTGAAAGTAGCCGACTGGGCCAACGAACTGCATCCCGATCCCGCCGGCTTCAAGAAGATCGCGCAGAAATTCGCCGATGCGCTGAAGGCCAAGCTGCAGACCTGACGCGGCTCGGGCTTGTCGGCTCTCAGGTTCCGAACAGCTCTTTGGCTTGTTCATCGGTGTAGTAACCAAGCCGGACATCCTCGGCGACCAGTTTCGGATCGCGCTGGCGCGGATCGCCATAGCCGCCACCGCCCGGCGTGCCGACGCGCACGCGGTCGCCGGCCTTGAGCGCGATGTCCTGTTCCTTGGACAGATGCGGCGGCACATGTGCCTCGCCGTCGCGGAACACGGTCACCGTGTTCACCGCGCCGTCCTTGCCGCCGAGCGCGCCTTGCGGGCCGAAACGGCCATGGTCCATGACGAAGGACGCGCGCGCCTCTCCTCGCAATATCTCGACCTCATAGGCGAGGCCAAAACCGCCGCGCTGCTTGCCGGCGCCGCCGGAGCCTTCGCGCAAGGCATAGTGGCGGTAGAGAACCGGAAAGGCCTGCTCCATAATCTCGACCGGCGGCGATTTCGAAATGCCGATGGTCGAGCAGCCATTGGTCAGGCCGTCATGGCCGGAATTGCCGCCATAGCCGCCGCCGGAGATCTGATACATCACATAGTCGCGGCCGCGCGCCGGATCGTTGCCGCCGAGCGCGAAATTGCCGCTGGAGCCGGCGGGTGCAGCCGTCACCTTTTCCGGCAGCGCCTGCACCATCGCCGCGAACACCGCCTCGGCGATGCGCTGCGACACCTCAGCCGCGCAGCCCGAGACGGGCCGCGGGTATTTGGCATCGAGAAACGTGCCTTCTGGCCGTTTGACGATCAGCGGCTCGAAAGCCCCGGCGCTGATCGGCACATCGGGAAAGATATGGCGCATGGCGAGATAGACCGAGGATAGCGTCGTCGCCAGCACGCTGTTCATCGGCCCCGCGCAGGGTTTTGAGGAACCGGTGAAATCGAAGGTCAGCGTGTCGCCCTTCTTCTCCACCGCAAGTGCAATGGTCAGCGGCTCGTTGACCACGCCGTCCGAGTCGACAAAGGCCTTCGAGCTATAGGTGCCGTCTGGAATGGCGGAGATGTTGGCGCGCATCTGCTCGGCGGCGCGGCGACGCAGTTCGGCGATCGCCCCGACGACGGTTTCGTCCCCGTAGCGATCGAGGATTCCATTGAGCCGGTCCTGACCGATCAGCAGTGCCGCGGCTTGCGCTCTTATATCGCCGATGCGCTGGTCGGCGACGCGGATGTTGGAGGAGATGATGGCGTAGATTTCCGTGTCCAGCACGCCCTTCTTGAACAGCTTGACCGGCGGCAGCCGCAGGCCTTCCTGCTCGACGGCTGTGGCGGAAGCGGAGAAGCCGCCCGGCACCGAGCCACCGATATCGGGCCAGTGGCCGGTATTCGATAGCCAGCAAAATATCTTGCCGTCGCGATAGACCGGCATGGCGAAGCGCACATCCATCAGATGCGTGCCGCCGAGATAGGGATCGTTGACGATATAGATGTCGCCCGGCTCAGGTGGCAGGCAGCGGCCGGCGGCGATCATCTCGATCACCGTCCTGGTCGAATACTGCATGACGCCGACGAACACCGGCAGGCCCTGGCTGCCTTGTGCGATCAGCGAGCCGTCGACGGCCGAGTAGATGCCGTCGGAGCGGTCATTGGCTTCGGCGATGACAGGCGAGAAGGCCGCGCGGGAGAAAGTGAGATCCATCTCGTCGCAGACCTGCTGGAGGGCAGCCTGCAGGACCGAAAGCGTGATGGCGTCGAGCTTTTGCATCTCAGGCCTCGCCGATATCGATGATGATGTTGCCGTCGGCGTCCGATCTTGCGCGGTCGCCGGGTTCGAGCACGGTGGTGGCGTCCATCTGTTCGAGGATCGCCGGCCCTTCGATGACGGCATCGGGCGGCAGCTTTTCGCGTCCGTATATCGGCGTATCGTGCCAGCGTCCGGCATACCAGACCGGCCTGATTTCGCGCCGCGCCTCGTCAAGTGTCCCAGCGCGCCCGGCCGGGTCGATCAGCCGTGACAGGTCGATCGCCGGCCGCACGCCCGTCACCGACGTGTTGAGGTTGACCAGATTGGCGCGGATCTCCGGCAGCTCGACCTTGAAGCGGGCGAAATAGGCTTTTTCGAACAGCACCTGCAACTCCTGCCTTGTCACCGATGAAGACGGCAGCGGCACGTTGATGATGTGGGTCTGGCCGACAAACTGCATGTCGGCAGAGTGCGTAACGCGGATCGTTTCCGGCTTCACCGCTTCCTTGCCGATCAGTTCCTCGCCTTCCCCGCGGTGACGTTCCAGCACCTCGCGAAGCCTGGCTTCATCGAGCACGGCGACCGGCTGGTTGATGGTGTTGACGAAGTCATGGCGCAGATCGGCCACGACGCAGCCGAGCGCATTGGTGATGCCCGGACGCGCCGGCACCAGCACACGGGGCAGGCCGAGTTCGCGCGCCAGGGCGGAGGCATGCAGCGGCCCGGCGCCACCGAAGGCGAACAGCGCGAAATCGCGCGGATCATGGCCGCGCGACACCGAGACCATGCGGATGGCGCCGGCCATTTTCATGTTGCCGAGCCGCAGGATTGCACCCGCCGCCTCGACGCCGGAGAGGCCGGTGGCCTTGCCTATTCTGTTCTCGAAAATGCCGGTGACGCGCTCGACGGTGACCGGATTTTCGACCGCCAGCAGTTTTTTCGGCGCCAGCCGTCCCAGCACCAGATTGGCATCGGTGATGGTCGGCTCCAAGCCGCCGCGGCCGTAGCAGATCGGACCGGGATTGGCGCCGGCACTTTCCGGGCCGATCTGGATCAGGCCGGCCGCATCGACGCGCGCGATCGAGCCGCCGCCGGCGCCGACCGTATGCACCGCCACCATCGGCACATGGATCGGCATCGCATATTCGATCTCGATCTCGTTGGAGACCGCCGGCTCGGCGTTGCGGATCAGCGCCACATCGGTCGAGGTGCCGCCCATGTCGTAGGTGACGAGGTTTTCAAAGCCGGCGCGCTTGCCCGTATAGGCGGCCGCGATGACACCCGAAGCCGGGCCTGACATCACGGTCTTGGCCGACTCGCGCGTGACGAAGCGGGCCGAGATCATGCCGCCATTGCCGTTCATGATCAGGAAGTCGCGGGCATAGCCCTTGGCAGCCAATTCCTTGCGCAGCCGCTCGACATAACGCTCGAGGATCGGCTGCACCGAGGCGTTCACCGCGGCGGTCACGCCGCGCTCGAATTCGCGGGCTTCCGACAGCAGCGCATGGCCAGTCGTGATGTAGCCGTTCGGCCAAAGCTCGGCGGCGATTTCGGCCGCGCGCCGCTCATGCCCAGGGTTGGCGTAGGAATGCAGGAAATGGATGACCAGGGACTCGCAGCCGGCCCCGATCAGCGTCTTCACGGCGTCGCGCATCTCGGCCTCGTCGAGCGGCGTGCGCACCGCGCCCGACGCCTCGACGCGCTCCGACACTTCGAGCCGGAGATCGCGCGGGATGATCGGAACGAAGCTTCCGGTCATACCGTAGGGCTGCGGCCGTGTGCGGCGGCCAAGCTCGATCACGTCGCGAAAACCGCGCGTGGTGATCATGCCGGTTTTCGCCAGCCTGCGTTCCAGCACCGCATTGGTGGTGGTGGTCGTGCCATGCACGATGAGGTCGATGCCGTCTATGGCAAAGCCTGTGGCACCCAGCGCTGAAACCACGCCGAACGCCTGATTGTCGACCGTCGTCGGCGTCTTGGCGATATGCACCTTTCCGCCGTCATTTCCGTCGATCAAAATGAGGTCTGTGAAGGTTCCGCCGACATCGATGCCGGCAACGACGTGACCCAGGGAATCCGGTTGTTGCACCGAAAAATTCTCTTTCATTGTCGAAATCCGAAATGGCGGAACTACGAATATGCCGCAGTTTGGAAAGCTGTTTTAGCGTGGTATCTTGACACAAATATCGTTTGTATACTAATAAATTTTGGACACAAGAGCTCACTGCTTTGGAGTGTGTGAACGGCTCGCCGGGACCTGAATGGTCTGGGCGCGCAGGAAACGGTTTGGCGCCCGCGTAGTGGCTTGGGCAAGACAGAGTTGGATTGATGAACACCACATCCGCACTCAACACCGCCGGCGCCCGTCCGCTGCAGTTCCCGATTCCAGCCAACGTCTATGCCGAAACCGTCGTCTCGGTGAAGCATTACACCGACCGCCTGTTCTCGTTCCGCATCACCCGTCCGCAGTCGCTGCGCTTCCGCTCCGGCGAGTTCGTCATGATCGGGCTGCCCAATGCCGAAAAGCCGGTGTACCGCGCCTACTCGGTGGCAAGCCCGGCCTGGGACGAAGAGCTGGAATTCTTCTCGATCAAGGTGCCGGACGGCCCGCTGACCTCCGAACTGCAGAAGATCCAGGTCGGCGACACCGTCATCATGCGCCAGAAGTCGACCGGCACGCTGGTCGTCGACGCGCTGACCCCGGCAAAGCGCCTGTTCATGATCTCGACCGGCACCGGAATTGCGCCCTTCGCCAGCCTTCTGCGCGACCCCGATACCTACGAAAAATTCGATCAGGTCATCCTGACCCACACCTGCCGCGACAATGCCGAACTGACCTATGGCCAGGAACTGGTGGCGGCGCTCGAAAACGATCCGCTGATCGGCGAACTGACCGGCGGCCGCGTCACCCTCTACAATTCGACGACCCGCGAAGAATCGGCGCGGATGGGCCGCATCACGGCGCTGATCGGCTCGGGCAAGTTCTACGCCGACCTCGGCATCGAGAAGCTCAATCCTGAGACCGACCGCATCATGATCTGCGGCTCGATGCATATGCTGAAGGACGTCAAGGAAATGGCCGAAAGCCTCGGCTTCCATGAGGGTTCGCTCAGCCATCCCTCGACCTTCGTCGTCGAGCGCGCTTTCGTCGGCTGACATCAGCCGGCGCCTCGGCGCCACGTTTTGGATTGACGTTTTGACCATGTGGTCAAAATTCAGCTGCTTTTGCCGCCTTTTTCCGTTATGAGCCCTTGAAGGACTCGTGAAGCATCGATTCACGGGCTATCTTCGGTGTGTGTCGCCTAAAGCCGCCGTGCGGTCCGGGAGCAACGACACGCACCACGACGTAAAATCGTCGAGCGAAAGGGCAGGAGATGAGCAGCACAATCCGCGAAGCCGATCTCGGCGCGTCCAAGGTCACGCCGCTGCCGGCACGTGCGGCCGCCAACACGCCCGTTCCGCAAAGCCACGGTATTGCCCGCAACACCGGCATGCGGCTCGATCTCGGCTTCATGGAATCGGTGCGCTCGGTCAACCGCTCGGCGCTGGAACGCAGGGTCGCCAGCCTCACAAAGCGGCGCTCGATCAAGGCTGACAACCAGGCCGCCTGGCTGCTGCGCGCGGTCTCCTGCATGGATTTGACGACTCTGAATTCCAACGACACCGAAGAGCGGGTGCGCCGCCTATGCGCCAAGGCGATCAACCCGTTCCGCCGCGACATCGTCGAGGGGCTTGGCATCGAGGGCGAGAAAATCCGGCCGGCGGCGGTCTGCGTCTATCATCCCTTCGTCGCGACGGCTGTTGATGCCGTGCGCGGCACCGGCATCCATGTCGCCGCCGTCTCCACCGCTTTCCCGCACGGCCTTGCGCCGCTGTCGACCCGCCTGCAGGAGATCGAGGCATCGGTGCGCGACGGCGCCGACGAGATCGACGTCGTCATCCCGCGCGGCCTGGTCTTCGGCGCCAAGTGGCAGGAGCTCTACAACGAGATCGTCTCGATGCGCGAAGCCTGCGGCGATGCGCATCTCAAGGTCATTCTCGGCACCGGCGACCTCGCCACGCTGCGCAATGTCATGCTGGCCTCGATGGTGGCGATGATGGCCGGCGCCGATTTCATCAAGACCTCGACCGGCAAGGAAAGCGTCAA
This sequence comes from Mesorhizobium sp. M0029, assembly GCF_040323735.1. NCBI lineage: Bacteria > Pseudomonadati > Pseudomonadota > Alphaproteobacteria > Hyphomicrobiales > Phyllobacteriaceae > Mesorhizobium > Mesorhizobium sp. M0029. Next base: position 100,316 of record NZ_JAMYVF010000010.1, on the reverse strand, counting down.
CGCCACGCTGCCCGTCGGCCTCGCCATGGTGCGCGCCATCCGAGCCTATTTCGAGGAGACCGGCTTTCTCATCGGCTTCAAGCCGGCCGGCGGCATCTCTACAGCCAAGGCTTCGCTCGACTGGCTGGTGCTGATGAAGGAGGAGCTCGGCCGGCCATGGCTGGAGCCAGACCTGTTCCGCTTCGGCGCCTCGAGCCTCCTCACCGACATCGAGCGCCAGCTCGAGCACCATCTGACCGGGCATTATTCGGCCAATCACCGCCACGCAATGGCGTGAGGCGGATGAAGGCCTTGAACGTCGTGTTCCTTCGCGCCTCCCTCTGTCCTGCCGGACATCTCCCCCACTTGGGGGGAGATTGGCTAACGTCGACGATTTCGCCAATTGTCGACGTTTCAGAGCCGACAGGCGCGAAGGCTAATCTCCCTCCTTGTGGGGGAGATGTCCGGCAGGACAGAGGGGGGCGCCACAGAGCGCCTGCCAAGAAGATTATCTGGAGCGCGTCATGAACATTCTCGAACGCTATCACGCCATGGAATACGGCCCGGCGCCGGAAGCCCGCACCGAGGCCGATGCCTGGCTCGCCGCGCGCGACTTCGGCAAGGCGCTGTTCATCGACGGCGCCTGGAAGGCGGCGGCCAGCGGCAAGACTTTCGAGACCAGCGAACCCTCTTCCGGCAAGCTTTTGGCCAAGATCTCCGATGCCGGCGCCGCCGACATAGATGCCGCAGTCGCAGCCGCCACCAAGGCGCTGCCGAAATGGTCGGCGTCCTCCGGCTACCAGCGCGCCAAAGTGCTCTACGCCATCGGCCGCGCCATGCAGCGCCATCAGCGGCTGTTCGCGGTGCTTGAGACAATCGACAATGGCAAGCCGATCCGCGAAAGCCGCGATATCGACGTGCCGCTGGCCATCCGCCATTTCATCCACCACGCCGGCTGGGCGCAGGCGCTCGACAAGGATTTTCCGGGCCACAAGGGTGTCGGTGTCGTCGGCCAGATCATCCCATGGAATTTCCCGCTGCTGATGCTGGCCTGGAAGATCGCGCCGGCGCTCGCCGCCGGCTGCACGGTGGTGCTGAAGCCGGCCGAGTTCACGCCGCTCACCGCCATCCTGTTCGCCGAGATCTGCGAGCGCGCCGGCGTGCCCAAGGGCGTCGTCAACATCGTCCAGGGCGGGCCGGAAGCGGGCGTCGCCATCGTCAACCATCCCGGCATCCAGAAGATCGCCTTCACCGGCTCTTCGGAGGTCGGCAAGATCATCAGGAAAGCCACGGCTGGATCGGGCAAGAAGCTGTCATTGGAGCTTGGCGGCAAATCGGCCTTCATCGTCTTCGAGGACGCCGATCTCGACAGCGCCGTCGAAGGTCTGGTCGACGGCATCTGGTTCAACCAGGGCCAGGTCTGTTGTGCCGGGTCGCGGCTTCTGGTGCAGGAAGGCATAGCCGATGCCTTGATCGCCAAGGTCAAGGTCAGGATGAGCCGGCTTCGCGTCGGCAGCCCGCTCGACAAGAACACCGATGTCGGCCCGCTGGTCGACGCCACACAGCTCGACCGCGTCAAGGGTCTGGTCGCCGAAGGCGCCAGGCAGGGCGCCGTCTGCTGGCAGCCCGACGCGGTGCTGCCGTCTTCCGGCTACTACCACCTGCCGACGCTCGCCACCGGTGTTTCGCCTGCAAACATATTGGCGCAGGAAGAGGTGTTCGGTCCGGTTCTGGCCACCATGACCTTCCGCAACACCGAGGAAGCGATCGAACTCGCCAACAACACGCGCTATGGGCTGGCCGCCTCGGTGTGGAGCGAAAACATCAACCTCGCGCTGCATGTCGCGCCGCAGCTGAAGGCCGGCGTCGTCTGGGTCAACGGCACCAACATGTTCGACGCCGCCTGCGGCTTCGGCGGCTATCGCGAAAGCGGCTTTGGCCGCGAGGGCGGGCGCGAGGGCATGTTCGAATATCTCTCGGCAAAACTGCCGCTCGGCCCGGTGATCAAGCCGACGGCGTCTTCGGCGCAGCCCGTCGAGCAATCGGATGGCGGCGCCATCGATCGTACGGCCAAACTGTTCATCGGCGGCAAGCAGGTGCGGCCCGACGGCAATTATTCGCTGGCGATAGCCACTGCCAAGGGCAAGCTCGCCGGCGAAGTCGGTCTCGGCAGCCGCAAGGACATCCGCGACGCCGTTGCCGCCGCCCGCGCCTGCAAGGCGTGGCCGGAGGCGACCGCCTACAACCGTTCCCAGGTGCTCTTTTATCTCGCCGAAAACCTGTCCGGCCGCACCGGCGAATTTACCGCACGCTTGTCCGAACTGACCGGCGCCAACGCCAAGGCCGCGCGGGAGGAAGTGGAACAATCGATCGAGCGCCTGTTCCTCTATGCCGGCCTTGCCGACAAGTATGAGGGCAGGGTGCATCAGCCACCGGCCCGCGCCGTCACGCTCGCTTTGCACGAGCCGGTCGGCGTCCTCGGCATCGTCGCCCAGGACAGCGCGCCGCTGCTCGGCTTGATCTCCCTGATCGCACCTGCGCTTGCCATGGGCAACACCGTGGTGGCCGTGCCGTCGGAAAAATACCCGCTGCTTGCCACCGATCTCTACCAGGTGATCGAATATTCCGACGTTCCGGCAGGCGCCATCAACATCGTCACCGGCCGCACGGCGGAGCTTGCCGGCGTGCTGGCCAAGCATGACGATGTCGACGGGCTCTGGCTGTTTGCCGATGCCGACACTTGCGCCAAGGCGGAGGCCGATTCCGTCGGCAATCTCAAGCGCGTCTGGACCGGCAACGGCCGCAGCCTCGACTGGACGTCCGACGAGGCCGCCGGCGATGCCATGCTGCGCCGCGCCGTCGAAGTGAAGAACGTCTGGGTGCCATACGGCGACTAATGCCGCCTGAAGCGCGCTGTGCTTGAGTGAACCATGGCAGCGCGACTCGTTGCCCGGTTGTCATACATGTTGTTGCATCAGAGCAAGCGATGTGCATTACATCGGCCGTCGCGAAGGTGATCGCGTTCGGGCTTGACGCCCGGACGTGTGTTCTTTAACCAGAAAAAACATTTGTTATTTTGGACTGATGGATTGTGCAGGCCGCATAGTCGCGCCTGTCTGGCACAGGACGCCCTGGTCAGCCGGCATTAAATCGGGCCGGGAAGTGGCCAAAGAGGGCGAGGAGAAACGCATGGCGGATCTGGCAGGCAAGGTCGTTGTCGTCACGGCGGCGGCGCAAGGCATCGGCAGAGCGAGCGCTCTGGCCTTCGCCAAGGCAGGTGCCATCGTGCACGCCACCGACATCAACGAGGCGCTGCTGGCCGAACTCGCCAAGACCTCCGGCATCAAGACCCGCAAGCTCGACGTTCTCAACGACGATGCGGTGGCATCCGGCTTCGCCGAAATCGGCCGCGTCGACGTGCTGTTCAACTGCGCCGGCTTCGTCCATTCCGGGTCCATCCTCGAGATGAAGGACGCCGATCTCGATTTCGCCTTCAACCTCAATGTCCGCGCCATGATCCGCACCATTCGGGCCGTACTGCCCGGCATGCTGGAGCGCGGCGATGGCTCGATCATCAACATGTCGTCCGTCGCCGGCGCCGGCAAGGGCGTGCCCAACCGCTTCGCCTATGGCGTCTCCAAGGCGGCCGTGATCGGTCTCACCAAGGCGATTGCCGCGGACTATGTCGCCAAGGGCATTCGCTGCAACGCCATCTGCCCCGGCACCGTCGAGAGCCCGTCGCTGCAGGACCGCATGCATGCGCAGGGCGATTACGAGGCGGCCCGCGCGGCCTTCATTGCCCGCCAGCCGATGGGCCGTCTCGGCACGCCCGAGGAAATCGCCGACCTTGCCGTCTACCTCGCCGGCGCCACGTACACCTCAGGCCAGGCCTATAATATCGACGGCGGCTGGTCGATCTGAGCAATAGCCTCGATCCGCAGGTCCAGGCTCGAACAGTTCTAAAGTCCGGCTTGCCCCAGGTCGGGTCCGATAGCCAGAGTCCGCCCAGTCATCGCTTGGCGGAGCGAGTTTTGAAAACGGCCTTGGGCCGCAATTTGGAGAGCAAGATGAAACTGCTGCGCTATGGCGAGATAGGGAGCGAACGCCCCGGCCTGCTCGATGCGGATGGAACGATCCGCGATCTTTCGGGTCATGTCGCCGACATTGCCGGCAAGGCGCTCGATCCGGCGTCGCTCGAGACATTGTCGAAGCTCGATCCGAACTCGCTGCCGGCGGTTTCCGGCAAGCCGCGCCTCGGCGCCTGCGTCGCCGGCACCGGCAAGTTCATCTGCATCGGCCTGAATTATTCCGACCATGCCGCCGAAACCGGCGCCACCGTGCCGCCGGAGCCGATCATCTTCATGAAGGCAAGCTCGGCCATTGTCGGTCCCGACGACGACGTGCTGATCCCGCGCGGTTCGGAAAAGACCGACTGGGAGGTTGAACTCGCCGTGGTCATCGGCAGAAAAGCCAAATATGTCAGCGAAGCCGAGGCGCTGGATTATGTCGCCGGCTATGCCGTTGCCCATGACGTGTCCGAGCGAGCCTTCCAGGCCGAGCGCCAGGGCCAGTGGACCAAGGGCAAGAGCTGCGACACGTTTGGTCCGACCGGCCCGTGGCTTGTCACCAAGGACGAGGTTGCCGATCCGCAGAACCTCAAAATGTGGCTGACGGTCAACGGCAAGACGATGCAGAACGGCTCGACCAGGACCATGGTCTACGGCGTCGCCTATCTCGTTTCCTATCTCAGCCAGTTCATGTCGCTGCATCCTGGCGACATCATCTCCACCGGCACCCCGCCCGGCGTTGGGCTGGGCATGAAGCCGCCCGTGTTCCTGAAGCCCGGCGATGTGGTGGAACTGGGCATCGAGGGGCTAGGCCAGCAGAAGCAGACCTTCAAGGCGGATGCCTAGCCGCCTCTTCCCTTAGAGCGTTTCACCGTTTGCCGGCGAAACGGTCTATCTCTTTGTTTGCCGGGCGGCTGGCGCCTCTTGTCAGCGCCAGCCCAGAGCCGGCGCGACGTGCTTCAGGATCGCCTCGATGACGTGGGCGTTGTACTCGACGCCAAGCTGGTTGGGGACGGTCAGAAGCAGCGTGTCGGCCTCGGCGATCGCTTCGTCCTCTTTCAGCTGATCGATCAGCACATCGGGCTCCGCGGCATAGGAGCGGCCGAAGACGGCAAGCTTCTCAGGCTCGATATAGCCGAAATGATCTTCGCTGCTGCCGCCGCCGAAATAGGCGCGGTCGCGGTCGTTCACCAGCGCAAAGATGCTGCGGCTGACCGACACGCGCGGCTCGCGTGTGTGGCCGGCCGCCTTCCACGCCGCGCGATAAGCGCGGATCTGTTCGGCCTGCTGGATGTGGAGCGGCTGGCCGCCCTCATCGAACTTCAGCGTCGAACTTTGCAGGTTCATGCCGAGCTTGCCCGCCCATTCGGCGGTCGCGTTGGTAGCGGCACCCCACCAGATCCGGTCGCGCAGGCCGGCCGAGAACGGCTCGAGCCGCAGCATTCCCGGAGGATTGGGGAACATCGGCCGCGGATTAGGTTGAGCGAAACCTCCGCCGCGCAGCACATTCAGGAAAACCTCGGCATGATTGCGCGCCATGTCGGCATCGCTTTTGCCGTCCTGCGGCACGTAGCCGAAGTAGCGCCAGCCGTCGATCACCTGCTCCGGCGAACCGCGGCTGATGCCAAGCTGCAGCCGGCCACCGGCGATCAGGTCGGCAGCACCCGCATCCTCGGCCATATACAGCGGATTCTCATAGCGCATGTCGATGACGGCGGTGCCGATCTCGATGCGGCTGGTGCGGGCGCCGACCGCGGCCAGAAGCGGAAACGGCGAAGCGAGCTGGCGGGCAAAATGATGGACGCGGAAATAGGCGCCGTCCGCGCCCAGCTCCTCGGCGGCGACGGCCAGGTCGATCGACTGCAGCAGCGCGTCGGACGCCGAGCGCGTCTGCGATTGCAACGAGGGCGACCAATGGCCGAAGGAAAGAAAGCCGATCTTCTTCATGCGCGTATCCTGTTCTTTGATTGCAGTTGCCTACTTCGTCGCCCACGCGATTGGGTTCAATCGACACTGACACAACGCAGTGTCAATGCCGCCGGCCCTTGACGGTTTCGCAACGTTACCCATCAGTGCGCAAAGGACCAGGCCATGGTCCCCGGCGATGCCTTGTGCGGTCGGGTCAGCATCTGCCGCGGCGCTTTTGGGGCCAAATGAACCAACCAAAGGCGATGTACCGCAAACTCCATTCGCTTCAGAGCCCGGTTTTGAAATCTTCTCGCTCATTTAATTCTACAAAATCGGTAGGCTTAATGCGGATAGTGCGTTTGCGAGAAGGAGCCTCGGATGTCAAAAAAGCTGGTGGTGGGGTGGTCCGGCAACCTGACCCGTCCGTCCAAGACGAAGGCATTCGTCAGCCACATCGCCGGTGAGGTGGCGAGCCGGGCCGGCTCGGCTTTGAGCGTTTTCGACATCGAGGATCTCGGCCCGTCCTTTGCGCCTGCAAGACAGCTTGGCGATCTCGATCCGGCGGCGCGCGGTATTATCGAGCAGCTGCTCGGCGCCGACGTGCTGGTGGTCGGCTCCCCGACCTTCAAGGGCAGCTACACCGGGCTGTTCAAGCACTTCTTCGACCTGCTCGACCCGTCGTCGCTGCGCGGCAAGCCGATCATCCTGGCGGCAACAGGCGGCGGCGAGCGTCATTCGCTTGTCGTCGAACACCAGTTGCGGCCGTTGTTCGGCTTCTTCGAGGCGCAGACCCTGCCGACCGCGATCTACGCCTCGGACAAGGACTTTGCCGATGGCGTGCTGGTGTCAGAGGCAGTCAAGGCGCGAGCCCGGCAGGCGGTCGCCGAGGCATGCCGGGTGGCCGGCGTGCCCTACAGCGTCGTCCTTGCCGCCTGAAACCACGATCCGCGACGCAATATTCCATCCCGCATAGACCAGAAGGACGCCTGCAATGACTCGAGCCAGCAAGTCCGATAGCAGGCCGCGGCAGATCAAGCTCGGCGCTTTCCTGCCCGGCGGCGGGCAGCATATCGCCGCCTGGCGTCATCCCGATGCGCCGGCCGACGGCGCCACCAATTTCGAGTTCCACAAGCAGCTGGCGCTGACCGCCGAGCGCGGCCTGTTCGACGCCTATTTCCTGGCCGACAACCTGACCGTCGGCCTCGGCGCCCGCGAGGGCGGCAACGCCAAGATCGCCGGCTTCGAGCCGGTGACGCTGTTTGCGGCGCTGGCGCCGCTGACGACGCATCTCGGCTTCATCGCAACGGCGTCCACCACTTATGAGGAGCCTTACACGCTGGCGCGCAAATTCGCTTCGCTCGACCTGTTGTCGAACGGCCGCGCCGGCTGGAACGTGGTGACCTCGGCCGGCGACGAAACGGCACGCAATTTCAACCGCGACGTCCAGCCCAGCCATGCCGAGCGCTATGCCAGGGCGCATGAGCATGTCGAAACGGTCAAGGCGCTGTGGGACAGCTGGGAGGATGACGCCTTCATCCGCGACAAGCAGTCGGGCCGTTTCTACGACAAGGACAGATTGCACGACATCGACCACAAGGGCGAGCATTTCAGCGTCAAGGGTCCGCTCAACGTGCCGCGCCCGGTGCAGGGGCATCCGGTTGTCGTACAAGCCGGGCAGTCGGAAGACGGACGCGGGCTTGCCGCGCACTCGGCCGAGGTCATCTTCACCGCCCATCAGAAGCTCGAGACGGCGCAGGAATTCTACCGCGACATCAAGGCGCGCGTGGCTGAAGTCGGCCGCGATCCCGACCAGGTGCTGATCATGCCGGGCGTCGCGCCCTTTGTCGGCCGCACCGAGGACGAGGCCCGCGCCAAATACCAACAGCTTAACGACCTTATCCTGCCCGAGGACGGTGTTGCGCTCCTCAACGGGCTGGCCGGCCAGACGCTCGACATCAGGGGCTATCCGCTCGACGGCCCGTTGCCGCCGAGCAAGGAAACCGAAGGCATGAAAAGCCGCCAGGCGCTGATCCGGCAGATTGCCGACGAGCACAATTTCAGCATCCGCCAGCTTTACCAATGGGTAGCGACGGCGCGCGGCCACTACACCATCGTCGGCAGCGTCACGCAGGTCGCCGATCAGCTGGAGGAATGGTTCACCAGCGAGGCGGCCGACGGCTTCAACATCCTGCCGCCCTGGCTGCCCGGCGCGCTCGACGATTTCGTCGACCTGGTCATTCCCGAGCTGCAGCGGCGCGGCCTGTTCCGCACGGCTTACGAAGGCCGCACGCTGCGCGAGAATCTCGGCCTCAGGCGCCCGGAAAATCCATGGACCGTCGCCCGCTCGACCGTCCTTGCCGCCGAATGACCTTGGCATCGAAGGGGTGAAGCAATGACGTTGCAGCACATCGATCGGCAAATCACGGTTCGCCGCAGTGGTGGCGAAACCGGGCTCGGCACCGACTTTCTGCGCCTCGGCGGCCGGGCTGCTGTTCGCTTCCTGAAGCGCTACGGCGTGCTTGCCGGCTTCCTGGCGCTCTGGCAGGTGGCGAGCAGCGTCGGATGGGTCAACGCGGCGGTGCTGCCGCCGATCGACATGATCGTCGAAGCGCTCTGGAAGGGGCTTGCCGGCGGCAGCCTGCTCGGCGACATCGCCATCAGCCTGCAGCGCGCCGGCATCGCCTTTGCCGCAGCCGTCGCCGTCGCCATTCCGCTTGGCCTGTTCATGGGCCAGGTGCGCCCGGTCGAAACCGCGCTCGATCCGATCCTGCAGGTGTTCCGGCAGACCTCTGCACTGGCGCTCTATCCGGTGTTCATCCTGCTCTTGGGACTTGGCGAGACCTCGAAGATCTTCGTCATCTTCTGGGCGACGCTGTTTCCGCTGCTGCTCAACACCACCAGCGGCGTCAAGGAAGTCGATCCCAAGCTGCTTGAAATGGCGCGCGTCTATGGTGCGAGCCGGCTCACCGTGTTTCGCCGCGTCGTACTGCCGGGCGCCGTGCCGTCGATCTTCGTCGGCTTGCGGCTGAGCGCCACCACGGCGCTGCTGCTGCTGATCGCGTCCGAGATGATCGGTGCCAACAAGGGCATCGGCTTCCAGGTGATGAACGCGCAGTACAATTTCCAGATCCCGCTGATGTTTGCGGCAATCGTCATCCTCGCCGGGCTTGGCCTGATCGCCAACCAGGCATTGGTCACCCTGCAGCGGCGGCTCTGTCGCTGGAGCAATCCTGTCAACTGAGCAGTCCGCCCCTCACCGTTTACCTCACAAGGACCCGATCATGAAAATCACCCGCCGTTCGCTGCTTGCCGGCGCGCCGCTTGCCGCCGGCCTCATCGCCGCCGGCCTGCCGCGCCTGGCCTTTGCGCAAGCCGCAGCCGTCAAGTTCCGCTACCTCGCCAGCCGTGGCAGCATCTCCCCGCATGAGCTGGCCGACGAGCTCGGCTACTTCAAAGGGCTCGGCGTCGAGCTGGAGAATGTCGGCTATTCCTCGGGTGGACCGGAATCGCTGTTTGCGCTGTCTTCCGGCAGCGTCGACATCGGCTCGGCCGCCACCGCGGCGGTGATCAACTCGATCTCGGGCGGCAACGACTTCGTCGCGGCGTATCCGAGCAACGGTATCAACAAGGATGTGAAGAGCGTCTTCTACGTGCTGGAAGACAGCCCGATCAAATCGATCGCCGACATTGCCGGCAAGACCATCTCGGTCAACACGCTCGGCGCTCATCTCGACTATACGGTGCGTGAGGCCCTGCACAGCGTCGGCCTGCCGCCGACCGCCGCCAACCTCATTGTCGTGCCCGGCCCGCAGCTTGAGCAGACGCTGCGCTCGCGCCAGGTCGACATTGCCGGCCTCGGCTACTGGCAGGCGACCTTTGCCGGCGCGCTGGTCGCCAATGGCGGCGTGCGCGGCGTGTTCGACGACACGCAGGTGCTCGGCGAACTCGCCGGCGGCTTCGTCGTACTCAGGCGCGACTTCATTGCCGCCAACCCGGATGCGGCGCGCAACTTCGTCGAACAGTCGGCGCGCGCCTCGGACTGGTCGCGCCAGAACCCGGACGAAGCCCGCAAGGTGCTGGCCACTATCCTCGACAAGCGCGGTGAAAACGGCGATCTCGCCCGCTACTGGACCGGCTTTGGTCTGCGCGAAGGTGCGCAGGCGACCGACCGCGACATCGACTTCTGGGTCGCCGTGCTGGAGCGCGACGGCCGTCTGGCCAAGGGCAAGCTGAAAGCCGCCGACATTCTGTACCGGCCCGGCGAAACCAAGATCAACTGAGCTCTGAAATAGCTGAGAGATGAGATGACCGGTTCCAACCGCGGCGGGGAGGTCTCGATCCGCGACCTGTCCAAATCCTTCAGCCTCGGCGGGCGCCAGCTTGCCGTGCTGCGGACGCTCAACCTCGACATTCGTTCGGGGGAATGCCTGGTCATTGTCGGCGCCAGCGGCTCCGGCAAGACCACGCTGCTGCGTATTCTGGCCGGGCTGGAGGCGGCCGACAGCGGCGGTGTCGCGATCGACGGCCAGCCGGTGCATGGCGTCGGCGCCGAGCGTGCCGTGATCTTCCAGGAGCCGCGGCTGCTGCCGTGGCTGAGCGTGCTCGGCAATGTCGCGTTCGGCCTCGAAGTGCGCGGTGTTCCCAAGAGGCAGGCCGAGGAACGCGCCCGCTTCTACGTCGCCCTGGTCGGCCTTGCCGAATTCGCCGATGCTTTTCCGAGCCAGCTTTCCGGCGGCATGGCGCAGCGCGTCGGCATCGCCCGGGCGCTCACCGTGCAGCCCGAGATCCTCCTGCTCGACGAGCCGCTGGGGGCCCTGGACGCCATGACCAAGATCGGCATGCAGGAGGAACTGGCGCGCATCTGGAGCGAGGAGAACGTCACCATGGTGATGGTCACCCACGATCTGGAGGAGGCGATCTATCTGGCTGACCGGGTGCTGATCCTGCCCAAGGAGAAAGGCGGCGCGGCGCGGTTGATCGACATCGACCTGCCACGCCCGCGCGAGCGCAGCGAGAGCCGCTTCGTGCGCTACCGTGAAGAATTGCTGCGCGAATTCGGATTGCACTGATCAAGGGAAGGGGCCAGCCGTGGCTCCCCCGGAAGATTAGCTCTCGCGATTATTGCTTGGTGAACGTGCCCGTATAGGTTCGGTCGGCAAGCCCATAGGTGACGGCCAGCGTTCCGTCCGCCTGAATGACCGCGCTGACGTCCGCGCCATTGGGAAGGCGCCGCAGTTTCAACGTGTTGCCGAAAATCTTGCCTTCGCCATCGGCCACGCCCGGTTTGTTGTCGGCGACATCGCCCCAGGCATAGGTGGCGGTGACATTGCCGCCGCGCGTAATCGTCAGCACGGCGAGCTTGCCGTCATACATCCCGTCCAGCTGTCCGCCCCATATGCCGGAAAACGCGACATATTTGGCCGGGACGCCTTCGCCGGGCGGCATAACCCGCACGGATGGATCGAGGACCGCCGCACCATCAGGAGCAGAGATCGCGGCAGGCTCCATGGGCTGAGGTGCGGGCGGCGATGATGGTTCAGGCGCCGACTGGCAGGCGACAAGCATGAATGCCGCGAAACCGAGCGTCGGAAAGAGACTGTTTGGTGGAGCCAATCGGGATCGAACCGACGACCTCTTGAATGCCATTCAAGCGCTCTCCCAACTGAGCTATGGCCCCACTCCGGCAGTCAGCCGTCGCCGTTGCCGGCGAGAGGTCCGGCGCGGGTTTCAGGACCGCGCCGTTTAGTGCAGGCGGCTTCTAACCCCGCCTTCCCTGAAGATCAAGCCTTCGAGGGCCGCTTTTTCGTCATAGCCCGTGAACGCCGCTAAATGCATGCGTTCGAAGCGTTCTTAGACTTCGTCGTCGTCGTCGCCGACGCCGATCATGTCGGCGACATCGTCGTCTTCTTCCTCTTCGTCGGCAAGGAAAGTATCGTCCTCATCGTCGCCTAGATCGACATCGTCCTCGTCGTCGCCCAGGTCGGGAAGCTCGTCGCCGGCCTTGACGTCTTCGTCGGCCTCTTCAAGCGAGACGACTTCAACGCCTTCTTCTTCCTCGGCGTCCACTTCCTTCTCGGCCACTTCCTCTTCCTCTTCGAGGGCGGCGATCTTGCCGTCCTCGAAATAGGAACGCGGATACGTCTTGCCCGTATAGGGCGAGACGACAGGGTCCTTGTTCAGGTCGTAGAATTTTCGGCCCGTTTCAGGGTCGACACGCTTTGTGCCAAGTTCGTTTTTTGCCACGTCAAGCCTCGTCAGTAAAAGAGTGGTCCCCTTAACCACAGTTTACCGCGCTGTCAAAGCGAAAAGCCGGCGTCACAAAACCAAGCACTGAAAGGCCTCGCGCCAAGCGACGACCATGGGGATGACCATTCGTGCCCGCCGTGATACGAGACCGCCGCAACAAATGAAAAGCGCCGGTGCGCCGGCATTCCGTCCAGGGAAATTCCATGTCTCACGCCGCCGCTGCCAAGCCGGCCACCGCCCGCAAATCATCCGCCCTTTCCGGCACCGCTCGCGTGCCGGGCGACAAGTCGATTTCGCACCGTTCCATGATGTTCGGCGGCCTTGCCTCCGGCGAAACCCGCGTCACCGGCCTGCTCGAAGGCGAGGATGTGATGCGCACGGCGGCCGCCATGAAGGCGATGGGCGCGCATATCGAGAAGCGCGGCGCCGAGTGGGTGATCCGCGGCACCGGCAATGGCGCGCTGCTGCAGCCGGAAGGCCCGCTCGATTTCGGCAATGCCGGTACCGGCTCCCGCCTCACAATGGGCCTCGTCGGCACTTACGACATGGAAACGACCTTCATCGGCGACGCATCGCTGTCGGGACGGCCGATGGGCCGCGTGCTCGAACCCTTGCGCCAGATGGGCGTGCAGGTGCTGAAGGCGACGCCGGGCGACCGCATGCCGATCACGCTGCATGGGCCGAAACACGCCGCACCCATTACCTACCGCGTGCCGATGGCCTCGGCGCAGGTGAAGTCGGCCGTGCTGCTGGCAGGCCTCAACACGCCCGGCATCACCACCGTGATCGAACCGGTGATGACGCGCGATCATACCGAAAAGATGCTTAGGGGATTTGGCGCCAATCTCTCGGTCGAGACCGACGAGCGCGGCGTGCGCCACATCTTCATCGAGGGCCAGGGCAAATTGACGGGGCAGACCATCGCCGTGCCCGGCGACCCCTCCTCGGCCGGCTTCCCGCTGGTCGCGGCACTGATCGTGCCGGGTTCGGACATCGTCATCGAGAACGTGCTGATGAACCCCACCCGCACCGGCCTGCTTCTAACGTTGCAGGAAATGGGCGGCCAGATCGACATCTTGAACCCGCGCAATGCCGGCGGCGAGGATGTTGCCGATCTGCGCGTGCGCTACTCCGAGCTCAAGGGCGTCACCGTGCCGCCCGAGCGGGCGCCGTCTATGATCGACGAATATCCGGTGCTGGCGGTTGCCGCGAGCTTCGCCGAGGGCGAGACGTTGATGCAGGGGCTGGAAGAGCTGCGGGTGAAGGAATCCGACCGACTGGCAGCGGTTGCCAATGGGCTGAAGCTCAACGGCGTCGACTGCGCCGAAGGCGAAGCTTCGCTCGCGGTGCGCGGAAAGCCCGGCGGCAAGGGGCTGGGCGGCCATCCCAATGGCCAGGACACGACGGTGCAGACGCATCTCGACCATCGTATCGCCATGAGCTTCCTGGTAATGGGGCTGGCAACGGAAAAGCCGGTGACCATCGACGACGCCGCCATGATCGCGACGAGTTTCCCGGAGTTCATGGGTCTGATGACGGGGCTCGGTGCGGAGATCGGGTAGGTTGATGCCAAGCGCAAAGCAAGCAGAGATGTCGGCGGGACAGCGCCCCCCTCTGTCCTGCCGGACATCTCCCCCTCAAGGGGGGAGATCGGCCGTCACAGCGGCTTTCGCCAGTTTTCGAAATTGCAGGAAAGAGTGGGGCGCAGAAGCTTCTGATCTCCCCTCTGGAGGGGGAGATGTCCGGCAGGACAGAGGGGGGCGCGAAGGATCGCGGCGTCTGTCTTTCGTGTTGGCCCGCCAATGACCTTCACCATCGCCATCGACGGTCCCGCCGGCGCCGGCAAAGGCACGCTGGCCCGACGGCTGGCCGACCACTACCGCCTCAACCTGCTCGACACCGGCCTCACCTACCGCGCCGTCGCCTATGCGTTGATCCGGCACGCGCTGCCACTCGACAATGTCTCAGCAGCCGAAACCGCCGCACGCCAGGTCGATCTGGCAAAGCTCGACCGTGCGGTGCTGTCGGCGCATGCGGTTGGCGAGGCGGCCTCGAAGGTCGCGATTTACCCTACCGTCCGGCGCATCCTGGTCGAAAAGCAGCGCGATTTCGCCAGGACACCGCCAGGCGCGGTGCTCGACGGGCGCGACATCGGCACGGTTGTGTGCCCTGACGCCGACATAAAGCTCTATGTGACGGCGAGCGCCGAAGTGCGGGCGCAGCGCCGGCTGGCCGAGATCGAAAGCATCGGCGGCACCGCCGATTTCGCCGAAATTCTTGCCGATATTGTGCGCCGCGACGAGCGCGACATGGGCCGCGCCGACTCGCCGCTGAAGCCGGCGGCGGACGCGCACTTGCTTGATACCTCCGAAATGGCTATAGAGGCCGCGTTTCTGGCGGCCAAAGCGATCATCGACGACGCCCTGGCCAAGAGAGACAAAGCCTGATCCAGGGTTTTCCCGCTCCACCGATTGCCGGAAGCGAAGAAAATACCCATATCGGGCACGAACCAGCCTGCCAGCATTCTTCATGCGCCGGAATTGCCGCTTAGGCGGCCCAGGGCTTTTGTAGCCCGGAACGCCGGCAGGCCAACGCAACGCTAACCCACGGCGCCCGTCCCGCTTAAGATGCGGGGCACTCCAGGAGAAAATATGTCAGCTGCAAATCCCACTCGCGACGATTTCGCGAGCCTGCTCGAAGAATCATTTACCACCGGTCACTCCGGCGAAGGTCAGGTCGTCAAGGGCACGATCCTGGCGATCGAAAAAGACATGGCCATCATCGATGTCGGCCTCAAGGTCGAAGGCCGCGTGCCGCTGAAGGAATTCGGCGTCAAGGGCAAGGACTCGACGCTCAAGGTCGGCGACACGGTCGAGGTCATGGTCGAGCGCATCGAAAACGCGCTGGGCGAAGCCGTCCTGTCGCGCGACAAAGCCCGCCGCGAAGAGAGCTGGGTCAAGCTCGAAGAGAAGTTCACCAAGGGTGAGCGCGTCGAAGGCGTCATCTTCAACCAGGTCAAGGGCGGCTTCACCGTCGACCTCGACGGCGCCGTGGCGTTCCTGCCGCGCAGCCAGGTCGATATCCGCCCGATCCGCGACGTCTCCCCGCTGATGCACAACCCGCAGCCCTTCGAGATCCTCAAGATGGATCGCCGCCGCGGCAACATCGTTGTGTCGCGCCGCACCGTGCTCGAGGAAAGCCGCGCCGAACAGCGTTCGGAAATCGTGCAGAACCTCGAAGAAGGCCAGGTTGTCGAAGGCGTCGTCAAGAACATCACCGATTACGGTGCGTTCGTCGACCTCGGCGGCATCGACGGCCTGCTGCATGTCACCGACATGGCATGGCGCCGCGTCAACCATCCGACCGAAATCCTCAACATCGGTCAGACGGTCAAGGTGCAGATCATCCGCATCAACCAGGAAACCCACCGTATCTCGCTCGGCATGAAGCAGCTCGAGAGCGATCCGTGGTCCGAGATCGGCACCAAGTTCCCGATCGGCAAGAAGATCAAGGGTACCGTCACCAACATCACCGACTACGGCGCGTTCGTCGAGCTGGAGCCGGGCATCGAAGGCCTCATCCACGTTTCGGAAATGTCGTGGACCAAGAAGAACGTGCATCCCGGCAAGATCCTGTCGACGACGCAGGAAGTCGACGTTGTCGTGCTCGAGGTCGATCCGGCTAAGCGCCGCATCTCGCTCGGCCTCAAGCAGACGCTGGAAAACCCGTGGCAGGCTTTCGCCGCGAGCCATCCGGTCGGCAGCCAGGTCGAGGGCGAGGTCAAGAACAAGACCGAGTTCGGCCTGTTCATCGGCCTCGAAGGTGACGTGGACGGCATGGTGCACCTTTCCGACCTCGACTGGACCCGTCCGGGCGAGCAGGTCATCGAAGAGTACAATCGCGGCGACATGGTCAAGGCGCAGGTGCTCGACGTCGACATCGACAAGGAGCGCATCTCGCTCGGCATCAAGCAACTGGCCAAGGATACGGTCGGCGAAGCCGCGACTTCAGGCGAACTGCGCAAGAACGCGGTGGTCACCTGCGAAGTCACCGGCATCAAGGATGGCGGTCTGGAAGTGCGGCTGGTCGACAGCGGCATCGAGACCTTCATCAAGCGCAACGACCTCAGCCGTGACCGTGACGAGCAGCGCCCCGAGCGCTTCTCGGTCGGCCAGAAGCTGGACGCCCGCGTCATCGCCTTCGACAAGAAGACCCGCAAGCTGCAGGTCTCGATCAAGGCGCTGGAAATCGCCGAAGAGAAGGAAGCCGTCGCACAGTACGGCTCGACCGACTCCGGCGCTTCGCTGGGCGACATCCTTGGCGCCGCGCTGAAGAAGCAGGGCAGCTAAGCCGCTTGGCGCGCAGCGCGTAAGTCGCTTCGCGCAAGCGTAAACCTCGGCTGCGCCTCACGCGCGGCTTGAACAAGAAGACCCGCGGGCCGCAAGGCTCGCGGGTTTTTTCATGCTCGGCGACGCGGTTGGCACAAGACAAAGCCGGCGGAACCCCTTCAATTCCGCATGCGCGGCTGTAGGCTCGGCTGTCGTTGCAGACGTAAACACGGAAGTCCGGCCCTTCGAGCAACGGAGAAGCATGCGCGATGAAGGTCGTCGAACTCTATCGCTATCCGGTCAAGAGCCTGCGCGGCCATGCCGTGCCGAGCGCCGACATCGAGACAATGGGCATGGAAGGCGACCGCCGCTGGATGGTCGTCGACAAGGATGGGCAGTTCCTCACCATTCGCCAGATACCTGATATGACGACGATCGACGTCGAGCATCGCGGAACGGGCATCCTGTTGAAACATGACAGGCATGGCTCGCACTTCGTCGAGGCTCCGGCTCCCGGCACCGCGCTCCGGCAAGTCAAGATCTGGAAGGATATGGCTGCCGCGCGGCCGGGCGATCCGGCCGCCGGCGCCTATCTCTCGGCTATTCTTGGCCGGCCTGTCGATCTCGTCTATTTCGACGATCCGCAAAACCGGCCGGTCGATGCGGAATTCGGCCAGCCCGGCGATTTCGTCGGCTTTGCCGACGGTTTTCCGCTGCTGATCGCCACGACAGGCTCGCTGAACCATCTGAACAGCCATCTTGCCAGGCCCATCGAGATGGCGCGGTTCCGGCCAAACATCGTCGTCGACGCAGACGGCGCATGGCCTGAAGACAGCTGGAAGACGATCCGCATCGGCACGGTGGAGTTGCGGATCGCAAAGCCCTGCTCGCGCTGCGTCATCACCACCCGAGATCCGTTGAGCGGCGAGCAGCCGGACCCGCGCGAGCCGTTGCAGACGCTTGGCAAACTCCACCGCTCCGCCAAGGGCGGCATCATTTTCGGCCAGAATGCCATTCCCAACAACGCCGGCACGATCGCCATCGGCGACGCAGTCGAGGTCGTGGAAGCGGGCGTCTCGAACCTGACGTAGTCGCAGCCCTTCTAATGCCGTGGAGGCGTCGGCGGGTCGCCATGATTGAATGGCCAACCTCCGCTGTAGATCAGGCGAGGTCGGCAAAGGCCGCCATCGGAAGCCAAACCAAATGAGCCGCTCTGCGCGGCGGAACTTCAGGCGCGGCCGTAGAGCGGCGCCAGCGTTCCGCTCATTGCCAGATTGGCCGGTGATGCCAGATAGGCGATTGCCTCGGCGGCGGCTTCGAGGCTGACCCATCTGCCGAAATCGGCGTCCGGCATGTCGGCGCGGTTGGCTGGCGTATCGAGCGTCGAGGGCGCCACCGCGTTGACCAGTATGCCTTTGTGCTTCAGCTCTTCCGCCATCGCCACGGTCATCGCCGCCACCGCCGCTTTGCTGGCGGTATAGGCGACCATGCCGGCGCCTCGGCGCGGATCGAGCCCGGCGCGTGCCGTGACATTGACGATGCGGCCCGCTGTGTTCGAGCCCAGCATGGAGCGCACCGCAGCGCGGCAGCACAGAAAGGCGGTGCGGGCGTTGGTGTCCATCATTTCGGCAAAGGATGCGGATTCGATCTTCTCGACCGGGGCTGCGGCAAAGCCGCCGGCCAGATGGATGGAGGCCCACAATTCGGGGACGCTGTCATAGAAGGCATCGACCTTGGCAGGATCGGCGAGATCGACATTGTGCGCCAGCCGGACGCGATCATGGGCCGCGAAGGGGAAATGCGAGGGGGCCGACGCGTGGGCATTCGGCACATGGCAGATCGCGCCGTCCCCCAGCAATTTGCCGACGACCGCGGCACCCAGCGCCCCGGTGCCACCGGTCACCACGATATGCTTGCCCTGAACTGTTTCCGTCATCCTGGACGCTCCTGTCGTTTCTTATGATTATGTCGCTTGTCGTGCCGCGCCGACGCAGAGCGTCGCGCCTTTTGCACGATCACTCAACCGACATCTCGACATGGCAGTTGTTGCGTCTTTGCATCGCTCGAAGTCGCCGACCGCCCCCTTCTGACCCGCGCATTGACGTAAAGCGCGCGGTCAAGCGTCAGTCGATGGTGATTTCGACGACGTGAGGCATGCCCGTTGCGCGTGCGCGTTTGAGCGCATCGGCGAGACCGGCAGTACCGGCAAGCCGTTCGGCTGATATGCCGTAGGCCTCGGCCAGCTTGCAGAAATCCGGCGGCGCCGGCGACACGCCGACCGGCTCGACGCCGACATCGAGCATCGACGTTTCGATCTCGCGATAGCCTCTGTTGTTCCAGACGACGAAGATGACCGGTGCGGGTGCATCGAGCGCCGCGCCCAGCTCCGGCAAGGTGAACTGGAAGCCGCCGTCGCCGGTGAGGCAGACCACCGGCACGCCGGGCATGGCAAGGGCTGCGCCGATCGCCGCCGGTGGTCCGTAGCCGAGCGCGCCGAAACCGGTGGCGGCATTGAACCAGCCGCCTGGCCGGTCATGGTCGTAGTAAAGGTTGGCGGCGTAGATCGGCTGGGTGGAATCGCCGACGATGATGGCGCCCGGCAGCGCGTCGCGAATGGTTTCCACCGCACGCACCTGCGCGGCATAGGCCGGGCTGAGCTCGGCAAAGGCCGCCTTTCTCGACGCGGCTGCGCGGCTCTCGCCGTCCTTCGCCGCGGCATGATCAGGGTGGAGCGCGCCAAGCAGTGCGCCAAGCGCCTCCGCGCAATCGGCCTGGATGCCGACGCTCACCGGGCGGCGGGCGAGCTGGTCGGCGCCGATATCGATGCGGATCAGATTGGCGGGCAGCACGAAGCCGCCATCGCTGTAACCGTCATAGTCGGTCGGGCCGAATTCGGTGCCGGCGGCGATGACCAGATCGGCGTCTGCCATCAGCGCACGCACCGCCTTCAGGCTGGGGCTGGCCGGCACGCAAAGCGGATGTGCATGCAGCAGACCGCGCGCATTGGCGGTCTGGGCGACAGGCGCGCCGAGCCGCTCGGCCAAAAGCTGCAATGGCTGTTCGGCGCGCTTGGCGCCGCCACCGGCAAGGATCAGCGGCCGGCGCGCGGCTGCGATCAGCCTGGCTGCCTCGGCAATGGCCGCGCCATCCGGCGCCCGCGGCGCTGCATTGGTGAGCGAAGCAGCGATGCCGTCGGCCGGTTTGACCATGACGTCGGTCGGGATCTCGATATGGACGGGGCCCGGCCGCGACGACGAAAACAGCGCGAAGGCCCGCGCCAAAGCGCCAGGCAATTCGCTGGCCTCGGTGACACGCTGCGAAAACAGCGCCACCTTCTCCATCATGCCGCGCTGGTCCGGCAGTTCGTGCAGGAAGCCCAGCCCCTTTCCCAGCGTCGGCATCGCGTTGACGCCCGAAATCACCAGCATCGGCACCGAATCGGCGCGCGCCTGGCCCATTGCGGTGATGGTGTTGGTCAGCCCCGGTCCGGTGATGACAAAGGCAACGCCCGGCCGGCCGCTGGCGCGGGCATAGCCGTCGGCCATGAAGCCGGCGCCCTGTTCGTGACGCGGCGTGACATGGCGTATCTTTGAACGCGCCAGCCCGCGGTAAAGCTCGACAGTGTGGACGCCAGGAATGCCGAAAACGGTGTCGACGCCATGCGCTTCGAGCAGCGTGATCAGCGCTTCGCCGATGGTGGTCATGGCTTCTCTCCCTTTTGCGGCGCGAGGCCGAGCTCGGCCTCTATGGCTTTGACGCCGATCGCCGCCAATTCGCCAGGCGAGAACATCTCTGCGGCCAGACAGCCTTCGATCCAGAGCCCGTCGATGATCGCGTTGATGGCAATGGCATGGCGGCGCAGCTCATTTGCGTTTGGCCTGCGCTGCTCGGCGCCGAGCACTTCGGCAACGACTGCTTCCACCTCGTTGCGAAAGCCAAGATAGCCTTCGCGGTGGGCGCGAGCCAGGCTCGGATCCGCGCCGGCGCGGCCGATGAAGGTTGCCCACAGCGAAAACACGCGTGCATCGATGATCGGGGCGTTGAGGTTGGCGGTAACGAAGGCCGCAAGGCGCTGGCGCGGCGCGGCGTCTTCCATGAGCAATGCTGCCTTCGCCTGCTCGGTCATACGGCCCATCAGCGCCGCGTACGCTTCCTGCAGCAAGTCTTCCTTGCCGGGGAAATAGTGCCGGATCAGCCCCGCGGTGACGCCGGCGCGCAGTGCGATGGTGCGCAGGCTGGCGCCCTCCAGCCCATGTTCGGCCACGCTGTCCAGGGTCGCGTCGATCAAATCCTGCCGCCGCCGCTCCTCGCCCTCGCGGCGGAACTTGCGGCGCTCATTCATTGCCGCAGGATGGGCCGCGTCAGGCATGTCGGCCCACCTTCGCAGGCGATGCAGAGGGCATCCGCCTCGAAGATTTGAACCGTGCAGCCGGCGGCTTCCATCGCGGCCTTGGTCTTGGGAAAGCCGGCGACGGCAATGACTTTATGCGGGCTGGTCGGCAGCACGTTCAGGCTGAGGCCGTTGGACGCGGCAAACTCTTCGGCGTCGCCTTCCACCAGCCGGATGCCGCGCGCCTTCAGCAACTGATAGAACGGCGCCGGCAAAAGCGGTGAATAGACCAGGGCCAGGTCGTCGGCCAGCGGGCTGATCACCGACATCAGATGCAGGCACGCCTCCTCGCCCTGCC
This sequence comes from Mesorhizobium sp. M0029, assembly GCF_040323735.1. Lineage (NCBI taxonomy): Bacteria > Pseudomonadati > Pseudomonadota > Alphaproteobacteria > Hyphomicrobiales > Phyllobacteriaceae > Mesorhizobium > Mesorhizobium sp. M0029. The sequence continues at coordinate 79,100 of NZ_JAMYVF010000010.1, read as the reverse complement.
ACAGCGGCAGATCGAAGCCGTAGACGGAAATGCCGAGCGGCGTCAGCAGGTTGGAAACCTGCTGTATGCCTTCCTGGTTGGAGCGCACCCCGCGCCCGATCACCAGCGTGCTGGCATCCAGCCATACGCAATCACCGCCTTCGACCTGGCCGGGAGCCTGGACGCGGCCGAGGATAGGAATACCCAGGCGTGTGTAGGTTTCCTCATGCAGCGATGGCTCCCGGGCGCGCAATGGCTTGCCCATGGACAGGATCAGCGCGCCGCGGTCGGTCATCAGCGACGGGTCGTGGGTGAATACGGAATCCGACAGCCCGTCGGCCTTGTCATCGATCCATTCGATTTCGGCGCCGGACGCCGTCACCAGCTCAGCGAGAGCCGCGTGCTGCGCCGCCGCTTTCGCCGGGTCGAAACCCGGGCCATAGTGCCAGGTAGCCCGGTCGGCACCGCGCATGGCATTGGCCGCCGACCGCATCAGCACGCGCCGCAACGGCGCCGCCATGGATTGTGATCCGAAAGCGCTCATCAGTGCCCTTTTCAATGCCGTGTTCAAGGTGAAAAAAATGGAAAAAATTTCATCGGAGGCTATTTATACACTTGCACAATAAGGCCGCAAGTGCCGTAATGAGCGGGATTGACGGGCTCGCGCTGTTGGGTCCATGCTGAAGTCTGGAGTGGGCATTACAGCGTATGTTGATTAGCCGGATAGACGTTCGACGATCTGCCGTGGACCCTGTGGCAGAGGTTCCCCGGTGAGCGCGGCGGGAACCGCCGCAGTCCAATCCGGCAAGGCGCAGGACGGCGCCGCCGAAGCCATCCATGTCGAGAACCTGCACAAGAAATTCGGCCATCTGCATGTGCTGAAAGGCGTATCGCTGTCGGCGCGCGACGGCGAGGTGATCGCCATTATCGGCGGCTCGGGTTCCGGCAAGTCGACGCTGCTGCGCTGCATCAACTGCCTGGAAAATCCGACCAGCGGCATCATCCGCGTCAATGGCGAGGAGATCAAACTCAAGGCAGACAGCCACGGCCACACCGTGCCTGCCGACCGCCGGCAGATCGAACGCATCCGCGCCAAGCTCGGCATGGTGTTCCAGAACTTCAACCTGTGGAGCCACATGACGCTGATCGAGAACGTCATCGAGGTTCCGGTGCATGTTCTGGGCGTCAGGCGCGACGTGGCGATCAGGGAAGCCGAAAAGCTTTTGGCGCGCGTCGGCCTCGCCGAAAAGCGCGACGTCTATCCGGCCTATCTCTCGGGCGGCCAGCAGCAGCGCGCGGCGATCGCCCGCGCCCTGGCCATCAACCCGCGCGTCATGCTGTTCGACGAGCCGACCTCGGCGCTGGACCCGGAGCTGGTCGGCGAGGTGCTGAAGGTGATCGGCGACCTGGCGCGCGAGGGCCGCACCATGGTGCTGGTCACGCATGAAATGAAATTCGCCCGCGAGGTCGCGACCCATGTCGTCTACCTCTGCAACGGGCTGGTCGAGGAAGAGGGGCCGCCGGAGCAGATATTCGGCGCACCGAAATCCGAAAGGCTGAAGCAGTTCATCCGCAACATCGGCTAGGACAAGCCGGGACGGAAGAAAACCGGGAACCAACAACAAACTGGGAGTCGTGACATGAAGACTGTTCTGAAAACATTCGCCGCAGCGCTGCTGCTCGGCGTTGCCGCCATGGGCGTGGCCAAGGCCGATCCGGTCAAGATCGGTGTCGCCGCCGAGCCCTATCCGCCCTTCACCTCGCCGGACGCTTCCGGCAAATGGGTTGGCTGGGAAATCGAGTTCATCGACGCCGTCTGCGCCGAGGAGAAGCTCGACTGCGTCATCACGCCTGTCGCCTGGGACGGCATCATCCCGGCGCTGACGACCAAGAAGATCGACGTCATCGCCAGTTCGATGTCGATCACCGCCGAACGCGAGAAGACCATCGACTTCTCGGATAAGTACTACAACACGCCGACCGCCATCATCGGACCGAAGGACCAGAAATTCGGCGCCACGCCGGACGATCTCAAGGGCAAAGTGCTCGGCGTGCAGGTGTCGACCACCCATTCGGCCTATGCCAAGAAGCATTTCGGCCCCACGGCCGCCGAGATCAAGGAATACCAGACGCAGGACGAAGCCAACAACGATCTGGCCGCAGGCCGCCTCGACGCCGTCCAGGCGGATTCGATCGCGCTCGACGCATTCCTGAAGTCGGACCAGGGCAAGGCCTGCTGCGATCTGAAGGGCATGGTGGCTCCGGACGATGAAGTGCTCGGACCGGGCGTGGGCGCCGGCGTGCGCAAGGAAGACACCGACCTTAAGGCCAAGATCAACGCCGGCATCAAGGCGATCCGCTCGAACGGCAAATATGACGAGATATCGAAGAAATACTTCGATTTCGACATTTACGGTGGTGGCGGCGCGCAGTCGAACTGACGATCCTCGCATGAGCTAGGGGGCATGGCGTTAGCGCCATGCCTCCCTGCCCGATCTTTCCCAGACATGCTTGCCGCCGGCGCTGCCGTCGGCGGTTAGAGCCAGCATCCGGGGGCGACGCTGATCGACGCACTTCTTTCGGCCTCGGCGGCCGGCATCATAGAGCTCCTTTCGCCGAATCCGCCGGGCTGGGGCGGCACGCTCTTGCTTGGACTGCTCCATTCGATCGAGATCGCGCTCGGCGCCACGGTCCTCGGTCTCCTGATCGGCACCGGTGGCGCCTTTGGCAAGCTTTACGGCGGTCCGGTCGTGCGCGACCTGCTGGCGGTTTACACCACCATCGTGCGCGCCGTGCCCGAACTGGTGCTGATCCTGCTGCTCTATTATGCCGGGACGGACCTGATCAACCAGGCGCTGACGGCAATGGGCTACCAGCGCGTCGACATCAGCGGCCTTGCCGCGGGCATCGCCGTGCTCGGCTTTGTCCAGGGTGCCTATTCGACCGAAGTGATCCGCGGCGCCATCCTAGCCATACCGCAGGGCCAGATCGAAGCCGCCCGCGCCTATGGCATGTCACCCGGGCTCATGCTGCGGCGCATCACCTTGCCGGCGATGCTGCCCTTCGCCATACCCGGGCTCGCCAATCTGTGGCTGATCGCCACCAAGGATACGGCCCTTCTGGCGGTCGTCGGCTTTTACGAGCTGGCGCTGGCGACGCGGCAGGCTGCGGGGGTCACCAAAGCCTATTTCACCTTCTTTTTCGCCGCGGGCGTGCTCTATCTCATCTTGTCGCTGGTCTCCAACCTGCTCATCGGCCGCGTCGAGGCCTGGTCGCGGCGCGGTATGCCGTCGCTCAAGGATGCGCGCTGATGGCCGGAGAGGCGACCATCATCAACGCTGCCGCGCGCACGTCGCTGTGGCTGCAGCCGCATCGCATCGTGCTGATCCTGGTCGCGATCGCGCTGGTTTTCGGCGCAGCCTTCTTCATGCGCTGGGATTGGCTGCCGCAATATTACGAAATGGGGCTTCTCGGCATCTGGCGGTCGCTGTGGATCCTGGCCGTCACCTGCTTTCTCGGCTTCCTGCTCGCCGTGCCGCTCGGGCTGGCGCAGGCCGCCGGCCCGTTCTGGCTTTCCGCCCCCGCCAGGACATTCTGCACCGTCATCAGGGGCACGCCGCTGCTGATCCAGCTATGGCTGCTCTATTACGGGCTGGGCTCGCTGTTTCCGCAATTTCCCTGGATCCGCGAATCCTGGATGTGGCCGTATCTGAGGCAAGCCTGGCCTTATGGCGTGCTGGCACTGACCTTGTCCTTCGCCGGCTATGAGGGCGAAGTAATGCGCGGCGCCTTTGCCGGCGTGCCGAAGGGGCAGTTAGAGGCGGCCCGCGCTTTCGGCATGAGCCGCTGGAAGATTTTCCGCCGCATCTGGCTGCCGCAGGCCATCTACCGGGCGCTGCCGACGCTGACCGGCGAAACCGTGCTGCAGCTGAAGTCGACGCCGCTGGTGGCGACGATCAGCGTCATCGACATCTTCGCAGTCTCGTCCAAGGTCCGGCAGGACACCTACCTCACCTACGAACCCTTGCTGCTTTTGGCGCTGATCTACATGATCATCACCGGCATACTGGTGTTTGCATTCAGCAAGATCGAGGCGCGCATACCGAACAAGGTGGGCTAGGGAATAGTGAGCAGGCAGTAGTGAGTAGTCAGCATATGACCGGGAAACCGCTTGCTTTCGCTACTCCCTACTGACTACTCCCTACTCACTCTCACCACCAATCGGGTCCGCACCATGCAACTCTCTCTAGACCAGGCAACAGGGCTGTGCCGGATGGCGGCGCTCGGCGCCGGCGCCAATGAGGAGGCGGCGCGGTCGCTCACCGCCTCGATCATTGCCGCCGAGGCGGAAGGGCTTTCGACCGTCGGGCTGACCCATTTCATCGATTACCTCGAAGCGCTGGAAGCCGGCCGCATCGACGGCAATGCCGATCCGGTGATCACCAGGCCGGCGCTCGCCGTCTATCTCTCCGATGCGCGTGGCGGCCTCGCCCATACCGGCTTCGACCGCACCATCGACGACCTCGCCAAGGCGGCAAAGCTGTTCGGCGTCGCCATCTTCTCGCAGAAGAACGCCTATACGTGCGGCGCACTAGGCTATTTCACCGGGCGTCTGGCGCAGCTGGGATTGGTCTCCTTCGCCGCCACCAACGGGCCGGCGGTGCTGGCAGGCTCGGGCTCGGTCAAGCCGGTCTATTGCACCAACCCGATGTCGTTTGCGGCACCCGCCGCCGAGGGCGCGCCGCTGGTCATCGACCAGTCGTCGAGCGCCACCGCCTTCGTCAACATCCGCAAGGCGGCCGAGGACGGCAAGAAGATCCCCGAAGGCTGGGCGCTGGACGCCAGCGGCAACCCGACCACCGATCCGGCCGCTGCCATGAAGGGCGCCATGCTGGCCTTCGGCGGCCAGCGTGGCGCCAACATCGCGCTGATGGTCGAAGTGCTGGCGGCTGGCCTGTCGGGCGCCAACTGGTCGCTCGACGCGCCCTGGTTCTCCGGCGGATCGGACAGCCCGGGAACCGGCCTGTTCGTGCTCGCCGTCGAGCCCAAGCTGCTCGACCCGGATTTCGAGCAGCGCATGAAGGACCAGCTCGACCGGCTGCGCCGGCGCTTTGGCGTGCACGTTCCGGGCCGGGCGCGGGCCGAAGCGGCCGAGAAGGCGCAGGCGCGCGGCATCAATGCCCCCAAAGCCGTGGTGCAGCGCATTTCCGAGTTCGCCGAGCGCTATTCGGGCTGAAGCGGTCCTGCGACAACGCGACCTGGCTGAACCTTTCTACCGATCGCAACGACCAATAGCTGCCGGGTCGGGTTTGCCCGGTCGGTGTCTTCTGTCGGATGCGTTTAGGGCCCGGGCGGGCGTATGCCGTCTCAGGTTATCCGCCGCGTTGCGCTCTGTCTCGACAGTTGCGTCACCCGGAAAACCCCGCTTCGGCGGGGTTTTCTGCGTTCGTGCTCTGTGTGCTAAAACATGATGGCGAAGTTAACTTTTGTTAACTTGACTTGCCGGAACCATCGGGCGTTTGCAAGGGATCGTCACAACAACAGGAGCTACGATGTCCGCAACCACCGACGCTTCCCGGGGCAAACTTATCGTTCCGGTGTTTGGCCGCCTGTATTCGTCGCTGTATGATGGCGCCGAAACCCTTCTGCGCGTCGTCGCCGGCGGGTTTCTCACCATTCACGGCTCGCAGAAGATCACCAACCCTTTCGGCACCGCCGAGATGGTCGAAGGCCTCGGCTTCTATCCCGGCGCGTTCTGGTCGCTGCTTTTGTCCTGCACCGAATTCTTCGGCGGCATTCTGATCGCCATCGGCCTGTTGACTCGGCCCGCAGCCTTTGCCGGTATGATCGTGCTGCTGGTCACCGTCTGGTTCCACTGGATCACTGTCGGCCAGGGCTTTTCCGGCGCTGAAAAGTCGCTTCTATGGGCGGCGATCCTGCTGTTCTTCGTTATCCGCGGCGGCAACCGCCAGTCGGTCGACGCGCGCCTCGGCAAGGCGTTCTGAAGGGTCCATAAGAGGGTGGCAGCGACGACGCGTCACCCTTTGCCTCTGGCCCAAAACGGACTATGAAACGGCTTCAGCCAAGCTTTCGAGCGCCGGAGCCAGCCATGACCGAAATCCTGCAGATCCCCAAGCTCGTGGTCGTCTTCGGCGGCTCCGGCTTCGTCGGCCGCCACATCGTGCGGGCGCTGGCCAAGCGCGGCTACCGCATCAGGGTGGGGGTGCGCCGGCCCGATCTAGCGGGACATCTGCAGCCGCTCGGCAATGTCGGCCAGATCCAGCCGGTGCAGGCCAATGTGCGCGTGCGCTGGTCTGTCGACCGCGCCGTGCAGGGCGCCGACCATGTCATCAATCTGGTCGCCATCCCGCATGAAAGCGGCCGGCAGAAATTCAACACCGTGCACGAATTCGGCGCCCGCGCCGTCGCCGAAGCCGCACGCTCGGTCGGCGCAGGGCTCACCCACATCTCGGCGCTGGGCGCCGACCTCAACGCCGAATCCGACTATGCCCGCACCAAGGCGCTCGGCGAAAAGGCCGTCCTGGAGACGATCCCGGACGCCGTCATCTTCCGTCCGTCGATCAATTTCGGACCCGAGGACAGTTTCTTCAACCGCTTCGCCGACATGGCGCGCTATTCGCCGGTGCTGCCGCTAATCGGCGGCGGCCAGACCAAGTTCCAGCCGGTCTATGTCGGCGATGTCGCCGAAGCGGTGGCGCGTTCGGTCGAGGGCAAGATCAAGGGCGGCCAGATCTATGAACTCGGCGGGCCGCAAGTGCTCACCTTCAAGCAGTGCATGGAAGAGCTGCTCACCGTCATCGAGCGCAAGCGGCTCCTGGTCCCGGTGCCGTGGTGGATGGCCAATCTGCAGGCCTCGATCCTCGGCCTGCTGCCCAACCCGTTGCTGACCAAGGACCAGGTGCTGCTGCTGCGCCAGCCCAACATCGTGTCGGAGGAGGCCAACAAGGCCAACCGGAACCTTGCCGGCCTCGACATCCAGCCGCAGTCTATCGGCACAATCCTGCCCAGCTATCTCTGGCGCTTCCGCGCCGCAGGCCAATTCCAGCGCAAGCCCGCCGGCATCGCGTAACAAGGCGTTGCGCCGTTAAACGCGCGGCGTGACCTGCATCGGCAGGCCGCCCTGCGGCTGTGTCGTCAGTTTCTGCACCGGCCACGGCTTGGTCTGGGCGGTCACATCGAAGCGGAAGCGCGACAGCATGATGGCCAGCGCAATGATCGCCTCCTGCATGGCGAAGCTGGCGCCGATGCAGATGCGCGGACCGGCGCCGAACGGCAGATACTGGAAGCGGTCGATCTTCTCGCGGTTTCCCGGATGGAAGCGTTCGGGCATGAAGGCGTCGGGCATGTCCCACAGTTTTCTGTGGCGGTGGACGACCCAAGGCATCACCAGTACGGCCGCGCGCTTGGGGAGCACCAGATCGTTCCAGGTCTCCGTCTCGATCGGCTCGCGGTTGATCGACGGCGCCGGCGGATAAAGCCGCAGCGCCTCCTCGAAGGCGGCGCGGGTGAACGGCATTGCGTCGAGCCATTTCGTTGGGTCGGGTTCGCGCGCCAGCACGGCCTCGATCTCGCGCTCGACCTTTTCACGCTCCCACGGCGCTTCGGCGAGGCAGTAGATCGTCCAGCCTAGTGCCCGCGCGGTGGTCTCGTGGCCGGCGCCGATGAAGGTGATGATGTTGTCCTCGACTTCCGCCCGCGTCAGCCCGTCGGGGCCTTCGGCGCGCAGCAGAAGCGTCAGGAAATCCTGCGGCGCGGTGTCGGGGTCGCGCTTCAGCCGCTCCTCGCGCATCTTGACCGTATCGGTGACGATCTTGCGGAAATAGGCCATGGTCTTGCGGCCGCGGATGCGGGTCAGCCGCGGCAGCCATTCGGGCGCGCGCAACAGGTCGAGCGGATCGACACGGCCCATGGTTTCGAACAGGCGGTCGATCTCCTGCGCGAAACTGCCGGGCTCGCCCGCAATCTCGCCCGAAAACAGCGTCTCGGCCAGGATATCATAGGTGAGCAGCGTCATGTCATGGGCGACATCGGTCATGCCGCCTTCGTCATAGCGGGCGACGAACTGCATCGTGCGGCGCAGCATCGGCTCGGCGAAGCCGAAGATATGCCGCGGCGTGAACACCGGCGCCATCGCCTTGCGCGAGCGCTTCCACACCTCGCCTTCGGCGGTCAACAGCCCGTCGCGCAAGATCGGTCGCAGGATCATCTGGCGCACCGTCGCCATCTTGTAGTTCTTGGCGTTGTCGATCAGCACGTGGCGGATAAGGCCGGGATCGTTGGCGACGATCAGATGCCCGCCGACGCCATTCGCCGAAATCCAGGGCTCGTTGTAGGTGTGCTCGCCCCACAGTTCGAGCGGATTGCGGTAGACGATCCGCATCATCTCCAGCGTCGAAGGCGGCGTCGTGCGCGGCTTGGGCGCCGGCGGCACGAAGGGGACGGGCTGCGTGTCCATGAGGTGCTCCGCTGATAGCTCAGATGTAGTGGCTGGCAATCCGGGCGTCCATGTGACCGAACGGCAAACTGAAACGCTGCAGCGCCCGGTGTGCCCGACAGACGGTGTGTTCATCGGATCGTGACCGCCGGTGAAACGGTTGCGGCTTGTCCGGTTGGACACTCTGCCATAGGTGACAGTTACCAACAGCTACTGCCAATCGCCCAGGAGAGTCCGCTTGAAGCACAAGCTGAACATCATAATCGGCAGCACGCGGCCGGGCCGCGCCGGGCCGGTCTTCGCCCACTGGCTGGAGGATTTTGCCCGCGAGCACGGCAAATTCGAACCGGTGCTGACCGACATTGCCACGTTCCATCTGCCGGTTCTGGACGAGCCGCATCACCCCAGGCTCGGCAATTACCAGAACGACCACACCAAAGCCTGGTCGAAGGTCATTGATGCCGCCGACGCCTTCGTGTTCGTGGCGCCGGAGTACAATTATTTCGTGGCGCCTGCGATCGTCAACGCCATCGACTACCTTGCGCGCGAATGGAAATACAAGCCAGCCGCCATCTTCAGCTATGGCGGCGTTTCCGGAGGCCTGCGCGCCGCGCAGGCGCTGAAGCCGCTGCTGACCGCGGTGGGCGTCATGCCCATCTCGGAAGGCGTCGCGCTGCCGATGTATCAGAAACTGCTGGAGAGCGACGGCTCCTTCCAGGCTAGTGAGCAGGTAGAGGGTGGGACCAAGACCATGCTTGACGAGCTCTCGCGCTGGAGCGAGGCGCTGAAGCCGATGCGGGCTGCGTAACGCAGCCGGCCCCGGCTTGCTCGCGCCATAAAGAGGTGGAATGGTCGGCAGGTGACTGAGCCGGGGGCGGTTCGATTTGCGCCTGTTGTTTGCCTTGCTGTTGATGCTTGCGACCACCGCCACAGCGGTGGCGGCGCGGCGCGTGGCGTTGGTCATTGCCGAGGACGACTACCGGCTGGTGCGGCCGCTGGCCAATCCGGTCAATGACGGCGAGGCGATGGAAGCGGCGCTGAAGAAGCTCGGCTTCGAAGTCGTGCTTGAGACCAATCGTGATCTCAGGCGCATGCGCCGTGCGCTCGATGATTTTCGCGAGGATGCCAAGGGCGCCGACGTGGCGCTGGTGTATTTCTCCGGCCATGGCGTCGAAATCTCCGGCGACAACCGGCTGCTGCCGGTCGATGCCGATGCCTCCTCGCTCGATCAGCTGGAAAAGACCAGCCTGCCGTTGGAAGAGGTGCGCGACGCGGTGGCCGCCACGGCCAAGGTCGGGCTGATCGTGCTCGACGCCTGCCGCAGCGATCCGTTCACGGGCGGCAGCGGCGACGGACGCGGCGCGACATCGCTGATCAAGGGCCTGGTGGACAAGATCAAGCCGGGCCTCGGACGCGTCGGCAAGGCGGAAAACATCCTGTTCGCCTTTTCGGCGGCGCCCGGCGAGACGGCTGCCGACGGAACCGGGGCCAATTCGCCTTTTACGGCGGCGCTGACCAAATATCTCGGCACCGACGGGCTCGAAATCCGCTCGGTGCTGACGCTGGTGCAGCAGGAGGTCTACGACCTTTCGCGCGGGAAACAGCTGCCCTACGTCGAGAGCGGGCTGCCGAAGCTGTTCTTCGCCTCGGCGGCCAAGGAACAACTGCCCGAGCGGGAGCGGCTGTTGCTTGCCATGGCCGATGTGACGCCGGAAATGCGCGGCGCGGTCGAGCGTGTCGCCAGCGATGCCGACATGCCGTTGGCGCCGCTCTATGGCGCGCTGATCAGTTCCGACACCAGCCATCTCTCCGGCGAAAGCCTGGACGCCAAGCTGCGCGAGGCAGCCGACGCCTTCGTCAAGGTGCGCGGCGAGATGAAGACGCTGGCCGCCGACGACCCGCAGGTGACCGAACTGCGCCGCCAGGCCGAGGAACAGTTGGCGCTCGGCGCTTTCGATGGCGCACGCGTGATCCTCGCCAAGGCCGCCGACGTCGACAATGTCTCGCGCCAGGCGTTGAAGGCCAATTTCGTCAGCCGCACCCTGTCCGAAGCCGCGACGCGATTTCTCTCGGGCGGCGCGGCGCGTGCCACCCTGGACTATGCAACCGCCATCAAGGACTATGAAACGGTGCTGGCGCTCTATGGCGAAGCCGGGCAGACCTCGCTCAGCCTGGAACAGGCCGACCGCCAAAGCCGCACGCTGGAAGAGCTCGGCATCCTCTACACAACGGTCGGCAACACCGACGCCGCCAGCCGCGCCTTTGCGGCGCTGGTCGCCAATCTTGAGCAGCGAGCGCGCCAGGAAACCGATCCGAGCGTCAAGCGCGACCTGGCCATCGGCCATATCAAGTTCGCCAACATCAAGATGGCGCAAGGCGATCTGCCGGCCTCCCTGCAAAACTATGAGGCGGCCAGGGACATGTTGCAGGGCCTGACCACAGACGTGCCGGACAAGAAGGACTGGCTCGGCGATCTCGCCATGGCCAATGACAAGATCGGCAATGTGCTGGCCACGCAAGGCGACGTGGGTGCGGCAGCCCAGGCCTACCAGCAAAGCCTGTCCATCAAGCAGCAATTGGCCGATGCCGAGCCGAACAGCGTCTATCTGCTGCGCGACCTGACCATTACCTACGACGAAATCGGCGGTCTTGCCCGTACCGCCGGCCAGCTGGATGGCGCCCAGACTGCATTCGAAGAGAGCCTGAGAATTCGGCTGGCGCTGGCGCAGAACAACCCCGACGACCCCAGGCATCAGCGCGCCGTCTCCGTCAGCTACACAAGGATCGGCGACGTCCTGCGCGAGCGTGGCGACGCTGCGGGCGCGCTCGACGCCTACAACAAGAGCCAAATAATCGCCGAAGCGCTGGTGCGCCGCGACTCAAACGACACCGATTTGAAGCGCGACCTGTCGGTCGGTTACGCCAAGATCGGCAATGCTTACGGCGACCAGAAGGACTGGCCACTCGCGTTGGAGGCCTACCAGCAGGCGCTGGCCACGGCGCGAGACCTTGCCGCCAGCGACCCAGGCAACACCGATTGGCAGCGCGACCTGTCGGTCTGTCTGGAAAAAATTGCCGGCGTGTTTGATGCCCAGGGCGATATCGCCGGTGCTTTGCAGAACTACCAGGACAGTCTCGTCATTGCCGACCGGTTGGCAAATCTCGACCCGGGCAATTCCGACTGGCAGCGCGACCTGTCGATCACGTTCGAGGAAATAGGCCTGCTGGAGACCAAGCAGCGCCACTATGAGGGCTCGAAGAAGGCCTTCGAAGCCAGCCTGGCCATCCGCCAGCGGTTGGCCCTGTCCGATCCGGACAATGCGATCTGGCAATTCGATCTGGTACAGGCCTACATCAACTATGCCTATGTGGCGAAGAATCCGAAGGCTGTGTTGTCGCAGGCGCTAGACCTGACGCTGGAGCTTGACCGCACAGGCAAACTGGCGCCGAGGGACAAACCCACGATCAAATATCTGCGCCGTCTTCTGGCCAAATTGAAAGCCGCGAAAAAATAGCCGGCTGCCAGCTCGGGATTCAGCCCTGAAATGCCCGCAAACCTTGGAAAAACCGCCTTTTGCGCCTATATCTAGGACATCAAAGCGGCGTGATTCGAAGCCATTTTTTCGCGCTGAGCATGCGGCATCAATCAGACAGGTTTTCATGAGCGATCAAAGCGACAACGCCAACGGCGCTGAGGCCGAATACGGCGCCGATTCCATCAAGGTTTTGAAGGGGTTGGACGCTGTCCGCAAGCGGCCGGGCATGTATATCGGCGACACCGACGACGGCTCGGGCCTGCATCACATGGTCTATGAGGTGGTCGACAACGCCATCGACGAGGCGCTGGCCGGCCATGCCGACCTGGTCACGGTGACGCTTAATCCCGACGGTTCGGTCACCGTTATCGACAATGGCCGCGGGATTCCGACCGATATTCACACTGGCGAAGGCATTTCGGCGGCCGAAGTGATCATGACGCAGCTGCATGCCGGCGGCAAATTCGACCAGAATTCCTACAAGGTGTCTGGCGGCCTGCACGGCGTCGGCGTCTCGGTCGTCAATGCGCTGTCGGCCTGGCTGAAGCTGAAAATCCGCCGCAACGGCCAGATTTTCGAGATGAGCTTCACGCATGGCAATGCCGATGCGCCGCTCAAGGCCACCGGCAGCTATGAGCAGAACAAGCAGCCCGGCACCTATGAGGGCCGCAGCGGTTCCGAGATCACCTTCTTTCCGTCGTCCGAAACCTTCACCATGGTCGAATTCGACTTCGGCACGCTGGAGCACCGGCTGCGCGAGCTCGCCTTCCTGAATTCCGGGGTGCGCATCATTTTGACCGATGCCCGCCATGCCGATCTCGTGCGCCACGAACTGCACTATGATGGCGGCCTGGAAGAGTTCGTCAAATATCTCGACCGGGTCAAGAAACCGCTGATCGACAAGCCGATCGCCATCAAGGCCGAGCGCGACGGCATCACCGTCGAAGTGGCGATGTGGTGGAACGACAGCTACCACGAGAACGTGCTGGCCTTCACCAACAACATCCCGCAGCGCGATGGCGGCACCCATCTGGCCGGCTTCCGTGGCGCGCTGACGCGCCAGATCACCGGCTATGGCGAATCGTCGGGCCTGACCAAGAAGGAAAAGGTGGCGCTGATCGGCGACGACTGCCGCGAAGGCCTGACGGCGGTGCTGTCGGTCAAGGTGCCCGACCCGAAATTCTCCTCGCAGACCAAGGACAAGCTGGTCTCGTCAGAGGTGCGGCCCGTGGTCGAAGGCCTGGTCAACGAGGCGCTTGGCACATGGCTGGAAGAACACCCGACCGAGGGCAAGGTGGTCATCGACAAGGTGATCCAGGCGGCCGCGGCGCGTGAAGCCGCGCGCAAGGCCCGCGACATCACCCGCAAAAGCTCGCTCGGCGTCACCTCTCTGCCCGGCAAGCTTGCCGACTGCCAGGAACGCGACCCGGCGAAATCCGAAATCTTCATCGTCGAGGGTGACTCGGCCGGCGGCTCCGCCAAGGGCGGCCGTTCGCGCCAGAACCAGGCGATCCTGCCGCTGCGCGGCAAGATCCTCAATGTCGAGCGCGCCCGCTTCGACCGCATGCTAGGCTCCGAGATGATCGGCACGCTGATCACCGCGCTCGGCACCTCGATCGGCAAGGACGAGTTCAACGCCGACAAATTGCGCTACCACAAGATCATCCTGATGACCGACGCCGACGTCGACGGCGCCCATATCAGGACCTTGCTGCTCACCTTCTTCTTCCGCCAGATGCCGGAGCTGATCGAGCGCGGCCATCTCTACATCGCCCAGCCGCCGCTCTACAAAGTGACGCGCGGAAAAAGCTCGCAATACATCAAGGACGAGAGCGCCTTCGAGGAATTCCTGATCGGCTCCGGGCTGGAAGAGGCGTCGCTGACGCTTGCCTCCGGCGAGGCGCGGGCCGGACAGGATCTGCGCGGCTCGATCGACGATGCACTGGCAGTACGCCAGCTCATCAACGGGCTGCATACGCGCTACAACAGGGGTGTGGTCGAACAGGCGGCGATCGCCGGTGCGCTCAATGCCGATGTGCTGAACGATCTCGGCCGCGCCAACGCCATGGCCGAACGCGTCGCCCAGCGCCTCGACATCATCGCCGAGGACACCGAGCGCGGCTGGACCGGCCGGCTGTCGACCTCCAATGAAGGCGTCGGCGGCTACGTGTTCGAACGCACGGTGCGCAGCGTCAAGGAATTCGCGCAGCTCGATGCCGGGCTGATAAATTCAGCCGACGCACGCCAGCTCGACCGCTATGCTCCGCGCCTCATGGAGGTTTATGGCGAGCCGCCGGTGCTGCGCCGCAAGGATGTCTCCGAAACCATTTCGGGGCCGCTGGCGCTGCTCAACGCGGTGTTTGCGACCGGCCGCAAGGGCCTGACTATGCAGCGCTACAAGGGCCTCGGCGAGATGAACGCCGAGCAGCTCTGGGAAACCACGCTCGACCCGAATGTGCGCTCGCTGCTGCAGGTCAAGGTGAATGACGCAACCGATGCTGACAGCTTGTTCTCGCGGCTGATGGGCGACGAGGTCGAGCCGCGGCGCGAATTCATCCAGGACAATGCGCTGTCGGTGGCCAATCTGGACATTTGATGGCGGGGGCCTTGCCGCCGAAGCTCCACTCCGGGGTCAGGCCTTTGGTTCCAGCTTTCGCCCGAGGTCCACCACGTCGCGCAGCACTTGCAGATGCGAGCGCGGCGCGGTGCCCGCCGGCGGGGCGATTTCAACGCCGTTTGCCGTCGATGACCAATAAAGCGTGTGCGTGAAGATACGGCCAAGTGAGCTGCGAAGCTCGATCTGGATGTTCTCCACACCGGGGCCGAAGTTTTCCGTCATCGGACCGGAAATCGGATCGCCTGTCGCCCAGCCATTGCCGCGGTCGTAGACGTTGGTCCAGCGCGTTGCCGCAAACACCGCGCCATGATGCACTGCGCGCTGCGCCTTGCCTTGGCTGTGTCCTTCCCGGTAAAGCACGGTGCCGCCGGGGCGCCCGTCATCGGCAATCGGCGGGCAGGCCGAGAACAGGCGCTCGGCAAGGCCACGCCTGAATTCCGCGAGATTGTAGGTCACCAGGAATTCGCTGTGGGAGAGCGGACTGCCAAGCGTGACGAAATCGCTGATCTTCCAGGGCAGCGGGTGGTCGGCGTCCTTGGCCCGAAGCTGCTGGTAGAGCGCCCATTGGCCGCGCCGGAACCCGGCGAGGTCTTCAAGGTTCTTTGGCCACGCTGACCCATCAGAGCCGAGCGTTGCCTTGTCGATGGCCTCGACCGCCGCCAGTTTGGCCTTGTCGCGGACCGCTTCCAGCCTTCGC
Organism: Mesorhizobium sp. M0029; assembly: GCF_040323735.1. NCBI lineage: Bacteria > Pseudomonadati > Pseudomonadota > Alphaproteobacteria > Hyphomicrobiales > Phyllobacteriaceae > Mesorhizobium > Mesorhizobium sp. M0029. Next base: position 63,816 of record NZ_JAMYVF010000010.1, on the reverse strand, counting down.
GGCCGGAACTCGGCCCACAGGATCTGCAGCAAATCATAGGCGATGATCGACCCCAGGCTGTGCGAGACTAGCACGATGCGGTCGTAAGCATCGTCCTTCATCAGCGTCTTGAGCAACGTCAGGCCGCGGTCGCGGATCAGCGCACGCTTCTCGATCGTCGCCGCCTCGGCGCGCACATAAGCGGCGACGTCACCGAAATAGGGCAGGGCGAACTGATCCACCGCCCAGATGACAAAAGAAGCGAGGGTGGTGATCATCAGGCCGGTCGTCAAGGTAACGGCCTGTTGCCAGACCGATGTTGCCAGCACGAGTGCTGCGCCCAGAATGACGATAACGATCAGAAGTGTGGCGACGTAAAGCTTGCGGGCGTCGAGCGGAATGTCGGCGGGCTTGCGCCACAACAGGTTCGTAACCCAGGCGGCCAGCCGGCCGCGCGTCGTGCCTTGCGTGATGTCGGCCCAATAAAGCTCGTAGAAATCGGTACGGCGGCCATCGACGTCGTAGGGCGTGGTGATGCGGCGCAGCTCGTGTGACTTGGTCCGGCTGTCGGGCGTGATCCAGCTCTGGTTGATCGTGGCGCCGGAAACGGCCGGATCGGGAATCTGGGCGTAGGGTGGAGCACGGGTGGGATCGCTGCTCCAGACCGCCTGGACGAATCCCCTCAGCGTACCCATCGGCCGCTGCTCGCCCATGCCGTGCACGATCACCACCGCCTGGCCGGGCTGCGCCTTTTTGTAAGCCAGCGATGCGACAGTCTTGGGCATCAGCGTCTCCGTTGACGACATCCGACGGCGGGATCGCTCATGCTACCCCCGGCTCACCGAGCCAACAATACACGGCAGCCCATGTGGAACTCCGTGAACCAATCCACAGTTTCGCAGTCGTGCCTCGGGCCGCGCGGAAAATGGTTCCGTTCCCGGCAAGCAAATCATTTCATTGCCCTTCGGAACGGAAATCGCTCAGGAACATTGTGACGACATCGATCAATTTCTCGCAGGGAGGCTCTTTATGGGACGCGGTATTTTGCTCTGGTTGCTCGGTATTCCGATCCCGATCATCATTCTCATCATGCTGTTCGTACGGTAGGAGGCGTCGATGCAGTCCACCGTATCGGCTGTCGACGTATCCGCCTCAACAGAATCCTCCGCCCCGGCCGTCAGCTGGGGTCCGATCATCGCCGGCGCCTTCGCGGCCTCGACGCTGACCTTCATCCTCATGCTGCTCGGTTCGGGGCTGGGACTGACCATGGTCTCGCCGTGGTCCGGCGCCAGTGCCTCGCTGACCACCTTCGCGGTGTCCGGCGCCATCTGGCTCATCATCGTGCAATGGCTGTCCTCCGGGGTCGGTGGCTATCTTGCCGGACGCCTGCGCACCAAATGGGTCGGCATCCACACCGACGAGGTCTATTTCCGTGACACCGCGCACGGCCTCCTCGCCTGGGCGCTGGCGACATTGCTGGTCGTCGGCATTCTCGGGTCGGCGCTGTCGGCAGTGCTTGGTTCAGGCGTGCAGGCGGCTTCTACTGTTGCCTCGGGCGCCGCCATGGGTGCTTCGGCCAGCGCGTCCGCCAATGCCGGCAGCGCACCGGCCGACAATGCGACATCCTATCTCGTGGATACGCTGTTCCGTCCGGCTGATGCCGCCAGGCTCGCGGCGGCCAATCCGGACAGCGATGCGGCTGCGGCCGGGCAGGCTTCGCGCATCCTCATCGCCAGTGCGGCGGCAGGCGAAATTTCGGCTGACGACAAGACCTATCTGTCGCAGCTCGTCGCCGCCCGCACCGGGCTTTCCGAGGCTGACGCCAAGGCGCGTGTCGACGCCCTGGTGGCCAGGGTCGAGGACGCAAAGGTCAAGGCCAAGCAGGCCGCCGACGCCGCCCGGAAAGGCAGCGCCACCTTCGCACTGCTTGGCGCCCTGTCGCTGGTTATCGGCGCCTTCATCGCCAGCGCTGCGGCAGCACTGGGCGGCAGGCAGCGCGACGACGAGGAAGCGGTTTTCCTGACCAGCCGCTGAACCGGTCTTCAACATAGAAAAGCCCGGTCGAACCGGGCTTTTTTGTTTCCGATGATGGACCAAACCTTCCAGTGGAAGGTTGCGGCGGGATCAGTGATCCATCGCCTTGACGATTTCCTCGGTCATCTTCTTGGCGTCGCCGAGCAGCATCATGGTGCCGTCCTTGTAGAACAGCGTGTTGTCGATGCCGGCATAGCCGGAGCCGAGCGAGCGCTTGACGAACAGGCAGGTGCGGGCCTTGTCGACGTCGAGGATCGGCATGCCGTAGATCGGCGACGACTTGTCGTCGCGGGCGGACGGATTGGTGACGTCGTTGGCGCCGATGACATAGGCGACATCGGCCTGCGCGAACTCGGAGTTGATGTCTTCCAGTTCGAACACTTCGTCATAGGGAACATTGGCTTCGGCGAGCAGCACGTTCATGTGGCCGGGCATGCGGCCGGCCACGGGGTGGATGGCGTATTTGACATCCACGCCATTGGCCTTGAGCTTGTCGGCCATTTCGCGCAGCGCGTGCTGGGCCTGGGCGACCGCCATGCCGTAGCCCGGCACGATGATGACCTTCTGTGCGTTCATCATCAGATAGGCAGCGTCGTCGGCCGAGCCCTGCTTGACCGTGCGTTCGATGCCGTCATCGGCAACCGCCGCGGTCTCGCCGCCGAAGCCGCCGAGGATGACCGAGATGAACGACCGGTTCATGCCCTTGCACATGATGTAGGACAGGATGGCGCCGGACGAGCCGACCAGCGCGCCGGTGATGATCAACGCCAGATTGCCAAGCGTGAAGCCGAGTGCCGCGGCGGCCCAGCCGGAATAGGAATTCAGCATCGAGACGACGACCGGCATGTCGGCGCCGCCGATCGGGATGATCAAGAGGACGCCGAGCGCCAGCGAAGCCGCGACGATCAGCCAGAACACCAGCTTGGCCTCGGTGGTGACCAGAAGCACGATCAGCACGATCAGCGCGATGCCGAGGACCGCGTTGATGATGTGACGGCCGCCGATCATGATCGGCTTGCCCGACATGCGGCCATCGAGCTTGAGGAAGGCGATGACGGAGCCGGTGAAGGTGATGGCGCCGATGGCAACGCCAAGGCTCATCTCGATCAACGCCTGGGCGTGGATGTCGCCATTCGTGCCGATGCCGAAACTTTCCGGCGCGTAGATGGCGGCTGCCGCTACCATGACGGCGGCAAGGCCGACCAGCGAGTGGAAGGCGGCGACCAGCTGCGGCATCGAAGTCATGGCGATGCGGCGCGCTGTAACGGCGCCGACGCCGCCGCCGATGGCCAGACCAAGCACGATCAGGCCGAAGCGCCCGGCGGACGGAGTCGCCAGCGCCAGCGTGGTGGCAATGGCAATGCCCATGCCGATCATGCCGTAGAGATTGCCTTGGCGGCTGGTGGTCGGATGCGACAGGCCGCGCAGCGCCATGATGAACAGGACGCCGGAGACCAGGTAGAGGAAGGACGCGAAGTTGGCGTTCATGGCTCTCTACCGGTCCTTCTTCTTGTACATGGCCAGCATGCGCTGGGTGACCAGGAAGCCGCCAAAGATGTTGACCGAGACCAGCATCAGCGCGACGAAGCCGAAGCCGGTGGCAATGCCGGAGGCCGAGATGCCGACGGCCAGCAGCGCGCCGACGACGATGACCGAGGAGATGGCGTTGGTGACCGCCATCAGCGGCGTGTGCAGCGCCGGCGTCACCGACCAGACGACGTAGTATCCGACGAATATCGCAAGTACGAAGATGGCGAAGCGGAAGACGAAGGGATCGATAGCGCCGCCGGACAGTGCGTGCGCGGCATCGCCCGCCGCATCGGCGCCACCGGGCGCGTTGGCCAGGTTCTGCACAGCCAGCCGGACGGCGGCACTTGCCTGGTCGAGCTGATCGAGGGCTTTCTGCAAGGTCTGATCCATCACGCGATCCCCTTCGGCTTGGCGGCGGACTTGCCGGCAGTGGCTTTGTCGGACGCCTTTTTCGGTGCAGCCTTCTTCGGCGTGGCATCAGCCACCATGGTCTCCGCCGGAATGGCCGCCGGTTCGACATGGGGCTGTTCCGCCGCCTTGGCGAAGGCCGGATGCACCACGCGGCCAGCGTCGGTCAGCATCGTCGCCTTGACCAGATCGTCTTCGCGGTTGATGGCGAGCGTCTTGCTGGTCTTGTCGACCAGCGTCTCGAGGAAGGCGAACAGGTTCCTGGCGTAGAGCAGCGAGGCCGATGCGGCGACGCGGCCGGGCACGTTGAGGTGGCCGACGATTTTCACGCCATTGGCCGTGGTCACCACCTGGCCTGCAACTGCGCCTTCGACATTGCCGCCGCGCTCGACGGCGAGGTCGACGATCACCGAGCCCGGCTTCATCGAGGCGACCATCGCCGCCGACACCAGCTTCGGCGCCGGACGGCCGGGGATCAGCGCCGTGGTGATGACGATGTCCTGCTTGGCTATGTGCTCAGCGGTGAGCGCTGCCTGCTTGGCCTGGTACTCCTTCGACATTTCCTTGGCGTAGCCGCCGGCGGTCTCGGCCGCCTTGAACTCCTCGTCCTCGACGGCGAGGAACTTTGCGCCGAGCGACGCCACCTGTTCCTTGGCGGCGGGACGAACGTCGGTGGCGGTGACGACGGCGCCGAGACGGCGCGCCGTGGCGATCGCCTGCAGGCCGGCAACGCCGACGCCCATAATGAAGATCTTCGCCGCCGGCACCGTGCCGGCCGCCGTCATCATCATCGGCAGCGCGCGGTCATACTCCGATGCGCCGTCGATCACGGCCTGGTAGCCGGCGAGATTGGCCTGCGACGACAGCACGTCCATCGACTGGGCGCGGGTGATGCGCGGCATGAATTCCATCGAGAAGGCGGTGACCCCAGCCTCGGCAAGCGCCGCGACCGCGGCATCATTGCCGTAGGGATCCATGATGGCGATGACCGCCGCACCCGATTTGTAGCCCTTCAGCTCGGCGTCGGTCGGCCGGCGCACCTTCAGCACCATATCCGCCCGGCTCGCATCCGAAGCCTTGCCGATCGCGGCACCCGCCTTGGCGAACTCCTCATCGGGGATGCGCGACCTGGTGCCGGCGCCCGTCTCGACGGTGACGTCGAAGCCCAGCGCCGCCAGCCGCTTCACGGTATCGGGCGAGGCCGCGACACGAGGCTCGCTGGCATCGAGCTCGCGAGGGATGAAAACCGTCTGTCCCACCGCATGATCCTTTCGGCTGGAACCTGTTTGCGCAAGAGTGCGGCTTTGCGAAAGAGTGCGGCCGGATGTCCGGCTACGCCCTTGGCAAGGGTCTGAAGAGACTATCGGAGAATGAAGGCGCCGAGGGCGAGGATCAGCACGAACAGGATGGTCGCGGAGAAGAAGCCGCCTGCGAAGAAGCCGAAAGCCATGGCCAGGAGCAGGGCGCCGCAGAACAGCGAGCCGTATTTGGCCAGCGCCAGAAAGCCATGATAGGTGCGGTCATGTTCGGCATAGTCCATCTTCGCGCCCAGTTCGACAGGACCGGTCGGCGTGTGATCAGCCATAGGAATACCCCTTCGAAGACATCTTTGAGGCACATAGCGAAAAGCCGGGCCAAGAGCAATGGCGCTATTGCCGCACGACCAGTGACAACAGCCTCAAAGGAATGTTGAAAGCCGGCGGTAGGGCTTGTCGCCGGCCTAACGTCGAACGTTGAGGGTTTTGCGTTTCAACCGGCCAGATGCGGAAACAGCCCGAGCAGCCCAATGACGATCAGATAGAGCGCGACGATGTAGTTGAGCAGCCGCGGCATCACCAGGATCAGCACGCCGGCAATCAGCGAGATCAGCGGGGTCAGTGCTAGCTCGGGAATATGCATGTCGGTTCCTTTCTATGGCCGCGTCGGCGTCATCCAGAACGCGGAAGCGGCGGGAAAGCTCCAGAGTTCGCGTGCCAAATTACGCAGGCTTCAGTGGTGTCAGGCGGCTTCGCGGAAAAACTTGGCGGTGGGCAGGATGGTTAGCGGTGCGAGTTCGCCGCTCTTGGGGCGTTGGAAGAGCATGCGCTGCTCGAACGCCGTGGAGTTGAAGAACGGGAAGCGATCCAGCGTCGCCTGCATGTTTTCGGAGCACTTCGACTGGAACAGATGCACGGGAACGGTGAGACCGGGATAGATGCGCGGGGGCACCGCCTGCTCGGAACGGAAGATGCGATGATAGAAGCCGGCATGCTCTTCCTTGACCGCCGTCAGGCAATATGTCGGTTTGAAGTGGCTGCAAGCTACGACCGCAAGCCTGAGCGTCACGTAGGGCAGCACGCGCAGGCTGGTCGACCACTCGATATCGGCAGCGAAACGGCTTGGATCGACGAACGTCTCGCCAACTGCCAGCCGCCGCGCAAGCGTGTCGCCGAACACGGCGGTGCTGGGGGAAACAGGGTATTTCGCGCAGGCGTAGTGGATTCTGATGGTGCTGACCAGAACACCATCGAAGAACACGCCAAATCGGTAGGAATTGCGCAGATCGTCGAAGTCGTCCTTTACCATACGCGAGGCATCGGGCTTCACCATGCCAGCATGAAGGTAGGATTTGTAGCGAAGTCGATAGATGGCTTCCAAATCCTCGGCACCGTCGCAAAGGCGATACTCGACGTGCTCCAGGACGTCCATGATATGACGAGAAAACACCGAAGGAGACTGAGCGGTGGCCCTAGAAGCCACCAGAGGCATACCTGCTAGCTGAGTTTCCATTGTTACCCTCGTGCCGTCGCAACTAAACCATACCGGACGACCGAATGAACAAGAAGATGAAACTCTAATCGTCTGTGTTTACCGAATATTAACGTTAACAATAGGTTAACGTTTTGGCAATTCACAGCTTTTTTGACGGCTTCCAAGCGCGATTTAAAGGTTGGGCTTCATGTGGTCGCGAGTTTGGCGACGGGCCGCAATTCCGCGGCGAAGGGCCAGGTCACATTGGACATCGTTTCGATGCCGGACGCGCTGAGAGCTGCGCCGAAGAGGAAGCCCTGGACGAGGTCGGGTTTCACCGAATGCACCAGGATCTTCAGCTGTTCGAACGTTTCCACACCTTCGATGGTGACGGTCAGCCCGAGCACGCGGGTCAGGTCGACGATGCCCTTCAACAAGTCGAGCGAACGCTTGTTCTGGGTCACGTCCATCAGGAACGAACGGTCGATCTTGATCTTGTCGAGCGGCAGCGTGTGGAGGTAGCTCAGGCTTGAATAGCCGGTGCCGAAATCGTCGAGCGCGATGCGCACGCCAAGCTGCTTCAGTTCCTCGATATACTGGCGCGTCAGCGATTTGTCGTCGAGCAGCGCGGTTTCGGTGACTTCGATCTCGAGGCGGCCGGCGGCGAGCCCCGAAGTGGCAAGCGCGTCGCGAACCTTCTGGACGACGTCGCGGCTGCGGAAATCCTTGGCCGAAAGGTTGACCGAGACGCTGGTCTGTGCGGGCCATTTGGCGCATTCGGCGCAGGCAGCCGCGAGCACGAAGGTGCTGATCTCGGAAATGATGCCCATTTCTTCGGCCAGCGGAATGAAGACGCTGGGCGAAACCGGCCCGAGGTCGGGATGATCCCAGCGGCACAGCGCCTCGCAGCTGGCGATGCGCATGGTGTTCATCGCCACGATGGGCTGATAGACCACCCGCAGCGCCTTGCCTTCGACCGCCGTGCGCAGGTCGGCCTTCATCATCTGGCGGTTGCGGAACGCCGCATCCATCGCCGCCTCGAACAGTCGCCAGTTGTTCTTGCCGAGTTCCTTGGCCTTGTAGAGCGCCAGATCCGCCTTGACGATCATGGCGTCGACATCGGTGTCCTCGACCCTGGACAGCACGGTGCCCGCGCTTGCCTGGATGCGCAGGCTGTGACCAGCGACATCGACTTCGCCCTGCAGATCGGCAAAGATCTGGTCGAGCAGGCCGGTCAGATGGCTTTCATCCTCGACGCGGTCGAAGAAGATCATGAACTCGTCGCCGCCGAAGCGGCTGACATTGACGCCTTGCCCGGCGACGGCCGCCAGTCGCTCGGCAACGGCATAGATCAGCCCATCGCCGACCGGATGGCCAAGTGTGTCGTTGACGCTCTTGAAATCGTCGAGATCGAGCACCGCCAGGGCGCACAGCCGGTCGCGGCTGCCCGACGCCATGGCCTCGCCGACGAGCTCATGGAAATAGGCGCGGTTCGGCAGGCCGGTGAGGCTGTCATAGCGCGCCATGAAGCGGATCTTTTCTTCGGACTCGACGCGGGCGGTGACGTCCTCGAAGGTGATGACGCCGAGGTCCTGATTGCCCTCGCGGGCCGAGAACTCGTAGTGCTGGCCATTGGAGAAGGAGACCAGCACCTTGCGGTCACGGCCTTCGCGCAACGCGCGCGTCAGCTGCGCTTCGACATAGCGGCAGTCTTTCGGCGCCAGCATGCCGCCCGCAACGCCGCGCAGGAGCAGCGAATGGATCGACCGCCCGAGCAGCTGGTCGGGCGAGCGCAGCGACATCAGATGCGCTGCTTCGGCATTGCCGACCACGACCTTGCCGTCGGGTCCGAGCATGACCAGGCCATGCGACATGGTGTTGAGTGCGCGGTTGAAGCGCTGCGCGATTTGCCTCGCCTGCTTATGCCCGACCACGGCCGAGAACAGCACGTTGCGCACATGGTCGGCACTGCCCTTGATGATGAACATGAACGGGATGATGAGCAGCCCAAGCACGACACTGGGGATGTCAAACCTGAGGATAAGGGCTGCTGCGATCGGCCCGACGAAGGTTACCGCGAAGATCGTGACCATGCGGGGCGAGCCGTAGTTTCGGCCTACGACCGTGACCAGAGAGCCAAGCGTTATGGCGAGCGCTGCGATCTCGGCATACGCATCCGAGTAGACATAGATCGAAATGAAGCAGAACAGGCCCAGCATCAGCCCCTGGATGCTGCCGTTCAGGATATATTCGCGCTCCCATCGTGTCGCATCCAAGGCATCGTGGATGGAACCACCCAGGCGATGGAACCGCCGCAAGCTGAAATACCGCCAAACGCCGATGCCAAGCAGTGCTCCGGCAAGAACCAGGAAGACAGGCTGGCCGTTGCGCCAATAGACCATAAGGCTGGCGGTTGCGTGGCAAAGCGCGCCAATGACCAGCATATGCGCGTTGTCGAACAACGAGCGCACAAACTGGATATAAACATCCACAGGGATGTTATCGGTCTTTGTTCTGCCCATTACTGGCGCCCAACTGAACCACAGCCTTGGCATAGTCCCATTAAAAAACCTTTAGCTCGCGCTGAAGGGCCTGTTTTTCCGGCCCTTTTGGCTACTCAGCGGCTTGTAATGCGCTTGGCTGCACCGGCAACTTGAATCGTTCAAGAAGGCGATTTCGTTCATCCGCCGCCTTTTCGGCGCTGGCCTGCCTCACATGGCCGTAGCCGCGAATGAGCGCCGGCACCGAGGCAAGGGCGATGGCGGCCTCGATCCTGCCTGGCGCAAGTGCCTTGGCGACAAGCTCCAGATCGGCCTCATAGCGGGCCAGAAGCTGCCGCTCGATGCGCCGCTCAGTGCTGTAGCCGAACACGTCGAAGGCCGTGCCGCGCAGGCCTTTCAGCGCCGCCAGCAGGCGAAATCCCTTCATCATCCACGGGCCGAAGCTCGATTTCCGCGGCTTGCCGTCATTGCCGCGCCTGCCCATGATCGGTGGCGCCAGATGAAATTCGAGTTTGTCGTAGCTCTGGAACTGTTTTGACAGCTCCATAGCGAAGGAGCCGTCGGTGTAGAGCCGCGCCACCTCATATTCGTCCTTGATCGCCATCAGCTTGAACAGGTTTCTGGCCGCGGCCTCGGTCACCGCGGTCGAGCCACGCACGGCCTTGGCCTCGGCAGCACGCAAAACCGCCAGCTTCTCGGCGTAGCGCTTGCCATAGGCAGCGTTCTGATAGGCAGAGAGGAAAGCGACGCGGCGGGCGATGATATCGTCCAGCGTCTCGGCGATCTCAGTGGCCTTGCCCGGTTGCGCGATGAGGCCGCGCACAAACTCCGGCTGATGCGCGGCGCGCCGGCCCCAGCGGAACGCCGCGATGTTCATCGCCACCGCCTCGCCGTTCAATTCAATCGCTCTTTCAACAGCTTGCGCCGACAGCGGCAGGCCGCCATGCTGGAAGGCGAAGCCGAGCATGAACATGTTGGCGCCGAGCGAATTGCCGAACAATTGGGTGGCGGTGCGCGTGGCGTCGAAGAAATGCGTCTTGTCGTCGCCAGCGGCAGCGCGGATCGCCTTCTTCAGCCGCTCGATCGGCAGCGAGAAATCGGCCGAGCGGGCGAATTCGCCGGGCATGATCTCGGCGGTGTTGGCGACGAAGATGGTATGGCCCTCGCGCACTGCGGCCAGCACCTTCTTGGCGCCCGAGACGACGAGGTCGCAGCCGAGCACCAGGTCCGCCTTGCCGGCCGAAACGCGGATCGCGTGGATGTCGTCCGGGGTGCGGGCGATGCGGACATGGGTGAACACCGAGCCGCCCTTCTGGGCGAGACCGGCCATGTCGATCATGCCGCAGCCCTTGTCCTCGAGATGGGCGGCCATGCCGAGCACAGCACCTATGGTGACGACGCCGGTGCCGCCGACGCCGTCGATGATCGCCGCCCAACCCTCGCTACCGAGCGGGAATTCGGTCGGCACCGGCACGCCGTCAAGCGGGTCGGAGCGGCCGGCAATGCCTTCGGCCTTCCTGATTTTGGCGCCGTGCACAGTGACGAAGGACGGGCAGAAGCCGTTGACGCAGGAGAAATCCTTGTTGCAGCTCGACTGGTCTATTCTGCGCTTGCGGCCGAACTCGGTCTCGACCGGCTGGATCGAGACGCAGTTCGATTGCACGCCGCAATCGCCGCAGCCCTCGCAGACCAGTTCGTTGATGAAGACCCGCTTGTCGGGATCCGGGAAGGTGCCACGCTTGCGGCGGCGGCGCTTTTCGGCGGCGCAGGTCTGGTCGTAGAGCAGCACCGAGACGCCCTTGACGTCGCGCAGTTCGCGTTGGACGAGGTCGAGGTCGTCGCGGTGGTGGATGGTGGCGCCAGAGGGGAATTCGGCCTTCCCCGCATATTTGTCCGGCTCGTCGGTGACGATGGCGATGCGCTCGACGCCTTCGGCGCGCACCTGCCTGGCGATCATGTCGACAGTCAGGCCGCCTTCATGCGGCTGGCCGCCGGTCATGGCGACGGCGTCGTTGTAGAGGATCTTGTAGGTGATGTTGGCATCGGTCGACAGCGCGAAGCGGATCGCCAGCGTGCCGGAGTGATTGTAGGTCCCGTCGCCGAGATTCTGGAAAATGTGGCCGCGCTTGGAGAATGGCGCCTGGCCGACCCATTGTGCGCCCTCGCCCCCCATGGCGGTGAAGCCGACCGTGTTGCGGTCCATCCACAGCGCCATGAAATGGCAGCCGATACCGGCGGCGGCGATCGAGCCGTCCGGCACCTTGGTCGAGGAATTGTGCGGGCAGCCGGAGCAGAAGAACGGCGTGCGCGAACCGATATCGCTGGTGTCGGCAAGCATCGCCTGGAACTGGCGCAGCTTTGCCACCTTGCCAGTGATCTCTTCCGAAGGGCCGATTGTGCGCAGGATGCGCTCGCCCAGCGCAATGGCGATCTCGTTGGGGTCAAGCGCGCCCTTGGCCGGGAACAGCCAGTCGCCGCGCTCGTCCTTCTTGCCGACGATCGCCGGCTGGGTGGCGGTGCCGTAGAGGTTTTCGCGCAGCTGCACCTCGATCAGCGAGCGCTTCTCCTCGACGACGACAATGGTGTCGAGGCCGCGGGCGAATTCGGCGATATGCTGCAGGTCGAGCGGCCAGGGGCAGCCGACCTTGAACAGGCGGATGCCGATGCGGTTGGCGGCGGCCTCGTCGATGCCGATGTCTTCCAGCGCCTGGCGGACATCGAGATAGCTCTTGCCGAGCGTGATGATACCGAGCTTCGGCGCGCGGCCGCCCGAATAGACGATGCGGTTCAGGCGGTTGGCATGGATGAAGGCGGACGCAGCGGCGCGCTTGTATTCATGCAGCCGCTCCTCCTGGCCGAGCATGTCGATCTCGTTGCGGATGTTGAGGCCGCCGGGTGGCATATCGAACTCCGGCACGACGATGTTCAGGCGCTCGAGCGCGGCATCGACCGAGGCCGTCGATTCGATGTTGTCCTTGACGCATTTGATAGCCGCCCAGGTGCCGGCGAAGCGCGACATGGCAAAGCCGTAGAGGCCGTAGTCGATGATCTCCTGAACGCCGGCCGGATTGAGGATCGGCACCATGGTGTCGACGAACAGGAATTCGGTGGCGTGCGCATTGGTCGATGATTCGGCCATATGGTCGTCGCCCATCAGCGCAAGCACGCCGCCATGCTTCGACGATCCCGCGAGGTTGGCGTGGCGGAAAACGTCGCCGGAGCGGTCGACGCCCGGTCCCTTGCCGTACCAGACCGAAAACACCCCGTCATGCTTGCCTTCGCCCAGCAATTCCGTCTGCTGAGAGCCCCAGCAGGCGGTGGCGGCAAGCTCCTCGTTGAGGCCGGGCTGGAAGACGATGTCGGCCTGCGCCAGCTGCTTTTTCGCCCGCCACAGCTGCATATCGAGGCCGCCGAGCGGCGAGCCGCGATAACCGGACACGAAGCCGGCCGTGTTGAGGCCGGCCCGGCGGTCGCGCTCGCGCTGCATCAAAAGCATGCGGATGACCGCCTGTGCGCCGGACAGGAAGATGCGCTCCTTGCCAAGATCGAACTTGTCGTCGAGCGCGACGTCGTGCAGCGTCATCAGGCATTTCCTCTGCGGAGACAGCACCGGGGGCGCGCAGCCAACGTAGGAGTGAGATGGCGCAGTCTTTCTCCGCTTGCAAGGCAGGTCAAACGAAATCGAAAGTGCCAGGCAAAGCGCAACGAACGATCCGCTGCCGTCGCGTATCCGGCACGAAATCGGTCCGCGGCGGTTGTCCGGCGACCGAAAATTTCCACGCAGTCGCGCCCGGCAAAGACGCGTCAGCCTTTCGAGCAATCCGGCTTCGGCTCACCCGGCAGCTTGCCGTCGGGATGGCCGGCAAGATCGGGATTGGCCGTATAGAGCTGGTCGACCACCAGCGGCCGGTCGGGAAGGATCGACTGGTCCTCGCTCGACATCAGCGTCGTGTCGATCTTCTGCAGGAACGTGCCGTCAGGACCCCTGATGCTGATGGAGATCGCATAGGGTTTGTCCTTGACGATGCAGGTGAGCGCCGGGCTCTCCAGGCTGACCTTGTCGAGCTTCGGCCAGACCTTCTGCTCGACTACCAGGGGAGGGCCGCCGGCCGGATTCTGGAAACTGGCGACCGCAACCTGGCCTTCGCCCATCGGCTGCAGGGGCCGCAGCGTCACGACATAGGTCGCCCGGGCGAGACGGTAGTTGAAGACGACGACCTTGCCGGAAACCTCGAACAGCTTGCCGTCGCCGCCGGTGTCGCGGCAGGCGCCAAGCGCAACGGCTGCAATGAGCGCAGCACCGACAAGGATCGAACGAAAAACAACCCTAGGCATTGTTGACCTTATGTGCCGCCGTGCGGCGGCGATAGTGACGGCTTGCTTTCTGGCGGTTGCCGCACACAGCCATATCGCACCAAAGGCGGCTGGAATTGCGGCTCCTGTCGAGAAACAGCCAGCTGCAATTGGGACAGATCCTGAGCCTGGCGACCGTGTCGTCACGCAGCAGCGACAAGGCCGAAACCGCCAGCGCCGCCTCGAACGCGATCGGCGTCGATGGATCGCCGAACGGTCTACCCGGTGCGCCGATTTCGGCAGGGCTCCGATCGAGGCCGTTGGCGCAGGCCTTGAGAAAAGCGGCGAGGTCGCCGGCGGCAAGCGCACCTTTCGACACCGCGCCGCGAAACAGGCGGTCGGTCGTCTCGCGGATCGCCAGCACCACCGGCGCGATGCTGTCCGGCGAGGTCGCCTCTAGCGGTCTGCCGCCAAGCTCGGCGCCGCGAAAGCCGCTTGCGGCATCGGCGAAGCGCGCGATCTCGGCCGGATCGTCAAAACGGTCGAAGGTCTTTTCCGGATCGTTGCGCAACACCACGGTGTTGGCCGTATCGAGCGCAAGAATGCCCCCGGTGAAGCGATGCGGGGTCCAGGATACCGTCATGCCGGAAATCTAACCGATAAATCGCGTTTGACAAGTTAGATTTACGATGCAAACCTTGGCGCGGGCTCCGGCGCCCGGAAAGCTGTCTATGCTCTATTTCTTCCAGCAGGTGCTGAACGGGCTGCATTCGGGGGCGCTCTATGCGCTGCTTGCCTTCGGCTACGTGCTGACCAACGGCATCCTGCACCGGACCAATCTCGCCTATGGCGCGCTGTTCGCCTTTTGCGGCCAGACGATGATCCTGACCGTGGCCTTCGGCTATCAGGTATTGTGGCTGACCTTGCTGGCGGCAGTGGTGCTCGGCGTCGTCACGGCTTTCTTTTATGCCGCGCTGATCGGCCACGTGCTGTCGCGCAGCGTCTTCGAACCGCTGACCGACCGCACGCCCAATGCCATTGTGGTGACGACGCTCGGCATCCTGCTCGTGCTGTCGGAAGCAAGCCGTATCGCCGCCGACACGCATGATTGGTGGCTGCCGCCGATGCTGGCGCAGCCCATCGTTTTTGCTCAGGATGCCAGCTTCAAGGCGACGCTGACGCTGATCCAGCTCATCGATTGCGCGGTGGTTCTGGCGGCAATCATGCTCGCTGCATGGGCGTTTGCCCGCTCGGGCTTCGGCCGCCGCTGGCGCGCCGTCTCCGACGATCCCAAAGCGGCTGCCATGTGCGGCGTGGACGTGCGCGCAGTGTTCCGGCATGCGGTGCTGTTTGGCGGTTTCTGCGCCGCGCTGGCCGGAATCATGGCCGCCCTTTACTACGGCAATGTCAGCTTCGGCTCAGGCCTCGTCTACGGGCTGAAAATCCTGTTCGTGACGGCGGTGGGCGGCTATCTCTCGCCGCCTCGGGCCGCGCTCGGTGCGGCCGCCTTCGGCATGGCCGAATCACTATGGGCGGGCTATTTCCCGATCGAATGGCGCGATGGCTGGATGTATCTGTTCCTGGTCGCGGCACTTGTGCTGATCGGTCCTGGCCGCGACCAGCAGAAGATCGCCTGATCGCCGCATCCACTGTCAGCTTTGGTTGCATGACGCAGCAGCCGGTCGGCACTTATTCCCTGCCTCCCGTCACGACGGCGTGGATCGCGCCCATGCCATGTTGACCCGCCGAACCACGCACGGCATACCGTTGGGCCACAGCGGCGCGACGGAAAATAGGGGAGCCGGCGCGCCTTCGACCTCAGGGAGGAAATGCATGGCAGGGCTGCTCGCTCTATCCAGAACGATCGACCGTATGAACGAGTTCATCGGCCGGTGGATATCGTGGCTGATCCTGCTGGCAATCCTGGTCAGCGCCGCCAATGCCATCATCCGCAAGGTCTTCGACGTCTCGTCGAATGCCTGGCTGGAACTGCAGTGGTACCTGTTCGGCGCCGCCTTCATGCTGGCCGCCGCCTATACGCTGAAACAGAACGACCATATCCGCATCGACATCGTCTACGGCATGTGGTCGCGCCGCGTGCAGCACTGGATCGACCTGCTCGGCCATGTCTTCTTCCTGATGCCGTTCGTGACGCTGATGGTGATCTATTTTGTCCCCTACGTGTCGCTGTCGTTCCGCAGCGGCGAAATGTCGAACAATTCCGGCGGCCTGATCATCTGGCCGGCCAAGGCGATCCTGCTCGTCGGCTTCTTTCTGCTGGCGCTGCAAGGCATCTCCGAGATCATCAAGAAGATCGCCATCATGCGCGGCGACATGGACGATCCCAATCCGTTCATCTCGGTGCACGAACAGGCCGAGCTCGAGGCGAAAGCCCTTGCCGAAGAAGCCAAGGCGCTCGCCCAGGAGGCGCGCCCATGATCGAGTTCATCGCCCAGAACATGGCGCCGATCATGTTCGCTTCGCTGATCATCTTCCTGCTGATCGGCTATCCCGTCGCTTTTTCACTCGCCGCAAACGGCCTGATGTTCTTCTTCATCGGCGTCGTGCTGTCGCCCTATTCGGGCGGCTCGATCAACCTGGCGTGGCCGCTGCTGCATGCGCTGCCCGACAATTTCTACGGCAGCCGGGTGATGTCGAACGACACGCTCTTGGCAATCCCGTTCTTCACCTTCATGGGCATCGTGCTGGAACGATCGGGCATGGCCGAGGACCTGCTCGACACGATCGGCCAGCTGTTTGGCCCGGTTCGCGGCGGCCTTGCCTATGCGGTGATTTTCGTCGGCGCGCTGCTTGCCGCGACCACGGGCGTGGTCGCGGCTTCGGTCATCGCCATGGGCCTGATCTCGCTGCCGATCATGCTGCGCTACGGCTATGACCGACGACTGGCGTCGGGCGTCATCGCGGCATCCGGCACGCTGGCGCAGATCATCCCGCCGTCGCTGGTGCTGATCGTTCTGGCCGACCAGCTCGGCCGTTCGGTCGGCGACATGTATGCCGGCGCGCTGATCCCCGGCCTTGTGCTGACCGGCCTTTACACGCTCTACATCCTGATCATGTCGATCGTCCGGCCGAACTCGATGCCGGCGTTGCCGCTGGCGGCCCGCACGCTTGGCCACGGCGTGCTGTCGCTGCTCGCGGCACTGCTGGTGGCAGTCGCGGCTTCCTATGCGGCCTATCGCTATCTTGCACCGGCGCATGGCGACAATGCCGATATCCTCGGCGCCAGCATCGGCGTGATCCTGATCTATATCGTGGCGATCGCCGACAAGGGCCTGAACATCAACATGATGTCCAGGCTGGCGCAGCAGGTGATCATCGTTTTGATCCCGCCTCTGGCGCTGATCTTCCTGGTGCTGGGCACCATCTTCCTCGGCATCGCCACCCCGACCGAGGGCGGCGCCATGGGCGCGGTTGGCGCCCTGGCGATGGCGGCAATGAAGGGGCGGTTGTCGCTGGATGTCATCAAACAGGCGCTCGCGTCGACGACCAGGCTTTCCTCCTTCGTGCTGTTCATCCTGATCGGCGCGCGGGTGTTCTCGCTGACCTTCTACGGCGTCAACGGCCACGTCTGGGTCGAGCATTTGTTGACGTCGCTGCCGGGCGGCGAAGTCGGCTTCCTGATCGGCGTCAACATCCTGGTCTTCGTGCTCGCCTTCTTCCTCGACTTCTTCGAGCTCGCCTTCATCATCGTACCGCTCTTGGCGCCGGCTGCCGATAAGCTCGGCATCGACCTGATCTGGTTCGGCGTGCTGCTCGGCGTCAACATGCAGACAAGCTTCATGCACCCGCCTTTCGGCTTTGCGCTGTTCTACCTGCGCTCTGTCGCCGCGCGCGTGCCCTATCTCGATCGCCTCACCGGCAAGCAGATCGCGCCGGTGACCACCGGCCAGATCTATTGGGGCGCCGTGCCCTTCGTCTGCATCCAGGTGATCATGATCGGGCTGACCATCGCCTTCCCGCAAATGGTCATGCGCTACAAGGGTGCGGCCGTCGATCCGGGAACGATCGAGATCAACTTGCCTGATATGCCAGGCCTTGCGCCTCTCGGCACACCACCACCAGCCAACGGTGGCCCATCACCTGCGGCGCCACCGTCGAACGATCTCTCGCAGCCGCCGAATTTCGGCGAGACGCCGCCCGCCAAGCCGGCGGCGCCGGCGACCGACCTGTCACAGCCGCCGAACTTCAACTGATGTGTGAACACTGAGAACCTGAGTGAGGATGTTATGAGAGCCGTGCGCCTGGAAGCCGTGGGCAGCATTGCGCTACGGGAGGTCGACAAGCCTGTTGCGGGACCGCAGGACGTTCTGGTGCGCGTCGAAGCCTGCGGCGTTTGCGGCACCGACCGTCACCTCCTCCACGGCGAATTCCCTTCGAGCCCGCCGGTGACGCTTGGTCACGAATTCTGCGGCATCGTCGAGGCTGTCGGCGACGCGGTTTCCGGCATCGCCATCGGTGACCGTGTTACCGGCGATCCCAACATCTTCTGCGGACGCTGCAGTCATTGCCGAGCCGGCCGCGTCAATCTGTGCAGCAATCTCAGGGCCATCGGCATCCATCGCGACGGCGGCTTCGCCGACTACGTCGTGATGCCGCAGAGCCAGGCCTTTCTTCTGCCTGCGAACCTCAAGCCAACGCATGGCGCCTTCTGCGAGCCGCTGGCCTGCTGCCTGCACGCTGTCGACCTCGCCGGAATCAGACCCGGCGCTGCCGTGGTGGTGCTTGGTGGCGGCGTCATCGGCCTGCTTACCGTGCAATTGGCGAGGCTCGCAGGAGCGGCGACCATCATCCTGTCGACGCGGCAGGCCTCCCGCCGTGCGCTCGCCGAAGAGCTCGGTGCAACGGCGACGGTCGACCCAAACGCGGTCGACCCGATCGAGGCGATCGCCGGCCCAACCGGCCTTGTGCCCGGCGGGGCCGACGTGGTGCTCGAATGCGCCGGTGTCCCCGATACCGTCGAACAATCGATGCGGCTGGCGAAGTCCGGCGGCACGGTGGTGATCGTCGGCGTGATGCCGCAAGGCGTGAAAGTGCCCTTCGAACCGTTCGACATCCTGTTTCGCGAACTGAAGGTTCTCGGCTCGTTCATCAACCCCTTCACCCACAGGCGGGCGGCGGACCTTGTCGCGTCCGGGGCAATCGAGATCGACAAGCTCATCTCCAGACAGGTCGGCCTGGACGGAGCCCCCTCGGTTATCTCCAACCCGGCCGCCCCCGGCGAGGTCAAGGTGTTGGTGGTGCCGGGCAGGGAATGAAGGGCAGCCTCAATCCTGCGACGTTGGCGATTGGCGAAACGACGATGACCGCGTCCCTCTCCCCGTCACTATACGGGGAGAGGATGCCGGCAGGCAGGTGAGGTGCAGCGTCAACGCTTGGAAAGATAAGCTATAATTTCGGGGCGGCTACCAAGCCCAAGGCGATCAATCGCCGAAGTTTGCACCGCCCCTCATCCACCTGCCGGGACCTTCTCCCCGTATAGTGACGGGGAGAAGGGACAGATCCCAGCCTACAGTTTGCCGTTGCGCTGCTGGACCATCATGAAGGTGTCGTAATTGTACTCGGCCACCTGCGCCCACAGATAGTGCTCCTTGCGGAAGCCCTTGATCGAGTCCCAGATCTTCTTGAACGGTGCGTTGGTGGCTTCCATTTCGGTGTAGACCTCATTGGCCTTCTCGAAACAGGCGGCCATGATGTCCTGGCTGAACGGGCGCAATTTCGCGCCGCCGGCCACCAGCCGCTTCACCGCTGCAGGATTGAGAAAATCGTATTTCTGCAGCATGTTGGCATCCGCCGCCTGCGCGGCGGTGTGCACAAGCGACTTGTAGGCGGGCGACAGCTCCTCGTACTTGGCCTTGTTGAACAAGAGATGGACGGTCGGGCCGCCTTCCCACCAGCCGGGATAGTAGTAGTAGGGCGCGACCTTGTAGAAGCCGAGCTTCTCGTCGTCATAGGGGCCGACCCATTCGGCGGCGTCGATCGTGCCTTTTTCCAGCGCCGGATAGATGTCGCCACCGGCGATCTGCTGCGGCACGACACCGAGCTTCTGCACCACTTTGCCGGCAAAGCCGCCGATGCGCATCTTGAGGCCGGACAGGTCGGCGACGGTGTTGATCTCCTTGCGGAACCAGCCGCCCATCTGCACGCCGGTGTTGCCGCCGGGCAGGCCGAAAAGACCCTGCGTGGCAAGAAACTCGTTGAACAGGTCGATGCCGCCGCCATGATAGTGCCAGGCATTCATGCCGCGCGCGTTGAGCGAGAACGGCACTGCCGCACCGAGCGCCCATGTCGGGTCCTTGCCCCAGTAATAGTATGACACCGTGTGGCAGGCCTCGACAGTGCCGGCAGTGGTGGCGTCGGCGGCCTGCAGGCCGGGCACGAGTTCGCCGGAGGCGAAGACCTGGACCTGGAAATTGCCGTCCGTCGCTTCCGACAGCATCTTGGAGAAGACTTCCGCGCCGCCATAGATCGTATCGAGTGACTTGGGGAAGGATGACGCCAACCGCCACGTCACTTTCGGATTGGACTGGGCGATTGCCGGTGCGGCTAGCGTGGCGGCAGCCGCCGCAGCGCCCACGCCGGTGACCCCGGCCTTGCGGATGAATGAACGACGATCCATGCAGAACCTCCCTTTTGGACCAACAAACCGACATCAGGGACATCTCCTCACGCCCGCTATCGATTTGCCCGAAACAATACACGGGCAAGGGGTCGAGTCCAGCATGGCGGCGGGATTTGAGGCGGCGCTAATGACAAATCAGCGAGGCGCGCGCCCGGCCTGCAACTATAGTCTAACGATGTTGGCGTGGCCCATGCCTGGAGGTGAAACTTGCCATGGAAAAGCGCCCCCGGATCGCCTATTTTGCAGGCACAATAGGTTATTCGCTTCACGCCAAAGGGAATCCGGACCCAAATGCATCAGCCGCTCGTCGCCATATCGACCGACGTCCGTCAGTTCGACAACTACACCTGGCATGCCGTCCCGCAGCAATATATCGAGGCAGCACTTTCCGGCGCCGGCGTGTTCCCGCTTTTGGTGCCGTCCTTCGGCGACCGGCTCGATTTCGACGAGCTGTTGTCTTCGGTCGACGGTGTCATGGTCACCGGCTCCAAGTCCAACGTGCATCCCTCGCTCTATGGCGGCGACGCCAGCGAAGCCAACGGCCCCTACGACCCGGCTCGCGATTCCACCACGCTGCCGCTGATCCGCAAGGCGATCGAGCGCGGCGTGCCGCTGCTTGCCATCTGCCGCGGCATCCAGGAGTTGAACGTTGCGCTAGGCGGCACGCTTGGTACCGAAATCCAGGAGCGCGAAGGCTCGCTCGACCATCGCGCGCCGGTGAGCGACAACCAAGACGAACGCTTCGCCATTCACCAGACCATTTCGATCAAGCCGGGCAGCTGCCTGGCCGGTGTATTTGGCGCCGGCGACATCAAGGTCAACTCGCTGCACCGCCAAGGCATCGACCGGCTCGGCTCGAAGCTGCAGCTCGAGGCGGTTGCCGGCGACGGCACGGTGGAGGCGGTTTCGGTGAAGGACGCCCGCGCCTTCGCCGTCGGCGTGCAATGGCACCCCGAATACTGGGTCAAGTCGGACGGCAACTCGGCCAAGATCTTCCGCGCCTTCGGCGATGCGGTGCGCCTGCATGCGGCGGCGAAGGCCGGCGCGCGGGCGGCGGCCGAGTAAATCCCGACAATCAATTGCCGGCGGATTGATCCCGTTCGCCGGTTGTCGCCAGCGAAAGTAGCGGCGTTGCCGGAGCGTAGGATTCGTAGCCGTCGCCATCCGCAACCGAGAAGGTGACGATCGGGTCGGTGCCGTCGGCGCTGAACGCGATCGTGCCGTCCTCGCCCTCGCGCCAGAATTTCGCCTGCTCGATGCCGGGCAGCAGCCCGCGGCAGTTCGGCGCCACCGTCAACAGCGAGAGGCCATCGTCAATCGCGGCGCCGCGGCTAACCGCGCAGTCGCCTTCGTCGCCATTGGCGACCAGCCTGAAGGTGGTCGCCGGCCTTGCTTCATTGGCCGGACTTTCACTGCTGCCGCCGTGAAACAGCTGAAAGCCGGCGAAAAGTGCCGCTGCCGCAATCAATGCCGGAAGTTTCCTCATCTTGCACTCCGCGCCCCCCGGCGCAGATGCAGAATGATTTCAAAGCGTTAAGTCGACGTTAACGAGTGTGGCAGAGAGCCGCTCAGCTTCGTGGCTTGACTTGCGCCGTCTCCGGCACCGGGGTCAGTGGCCGGCGCTCGCTGAACCAGGATACCAGATTGTCGACGCACAGATCCGCCATGGCGCGGCGCGTGTGGTGCGAGGCCGAACCGACATGGGGCAAAAGCGAGGTGTTGGGCGCCTCAAGCAAAGCCTTGGGCACATTCGGTTCATCGGCGAAAACATCGAGCCCGGCCGCGGCGATGGTGCCGTTGGCAAGCGCTGCGGCGAGGTCTGCCTCGTCGACCGTGCTGCCACGGCCGATGTTGACGAAAACGCCGTTGGCGCCAAGCGCCGCCAGGATTTCGGCATTGACCGCCTTCTCCGTGGAAGCGCCGCCCGGCACCACGGAAATCAGCGTATCGACCGCTTCGGCAAGGCCCTTCAGCGTCGGGTGGTATTCATAAGCCAGACCTTCGACCTTGCGCCTGTTGTGGTAGGCCACCGGCAGCCCGAACGCTTCCAGCCGGCGCGCAATGGCAAGGCCGATGCGGCCCATGCCGAAAATGCCGACATGCCGACCGCGCAAGGTCAGCCGGCTCAGGGGATAGTTGCCCTTCTTCACCCAACTGCCGTCGCGCAGCCATTTCTCGGCCTTGTAAAGTTCACGCACGGTGTTGAGCAAAAGGCCGATCGTGGTGTCGGCGACCTCCTCGGTCAAAACATCGGGGGTGTTGGTGACCATGATGTTTTTCTTGGCCGCATGGCCGGCATCGACCGAATCATAGCCGACGCCGAAGGAGGCGATGAGTTCGAGGTTGGGCAATGCATCCATCAATGCCGCATTGACGCCGGCAAAGGACGCAATGGCGCGCACGTCATGGCGCATCTCCTCGGTGACCAGGGCGGGATCGGCGCGCTCTATCTTGACCCGCTTGAAGGTGCGGTCGATGCGCTCGACCGCATGGTCGTTGAAATGTCCCGGCACCAGAACGGCGACGGTCTGCAACGCATCAGTCTTGGTCATGCACGCTCCACCGGCTTGCCGGTCGACTGGCGCACATGCAGTTCCGGCTTGATCAGTTCCTGTGACGGCCGTACCGCCTGTCCGTTCAGCTTGTCGAGCAGCGCGCTGGCGGCACGGCGGCCGACCTCTCGCTGGCCATTCCAGACCGTGGTGAGCGCCGGTGTCGCGATTGCCGCCTCCTCGAGATCGTCATAGCCGGTGACCGAGATGTCGGCGCCCGGCACCAGGCCGGCGCGGGCAATGCCGTTCATCAGGCCGATGGCGACCAGATCATTCCAGCAGCAAGCGGCGGTTGGCTTGTCTTTAAGCGCCAAAAACTGTCCAGCCGCCTCGAATCCGCCCTGCTTGGTGCGCGGCCCGGCGATGCGCCAGGACGGCCTGACCTCAAGCCCGGCGGCCTCCATGGCGTTGAGATAGCCCTGGTAGCGGTCGCGCCCTGTCGAGGTCTGGTCGGTGCCGCCGATCATGGCGATGCGCTTGTGCCCGAGCGAGATCAGATGATTGGTGGCAAGTGCCGTGCCATAGGCATCGTCACCACGAAACACCGGCACGTCGGCGCCTTCCACGCTGCGTGCGATCAGCACCGCCGGCAGGCCGTTTTCTTCGGCCATGACGATGTCGGAAGCCGGCGTGCCGATGGCCGGCGACATGATGACGCCGTCGGCGCCAAGCTGCAGCAGCGTATCGATGAAGGTGCGTTGCTTTTCCAACTGGTCATAATGGTTGGACAGGATGAAGGTCTGCCGGCTGCGATCGAGTTCGCTTTCGATCGAGCGCAGGATCTCGGCGAAGAACGGGTTCATGATGTCGTGCACGACGACACCGACAATGCCCGAGCGCGAGGTGCGCAGTGAGGCGGCGCGGCGGTTGTAGATATACCCGATGGCCCGCGCATGTTCCTTGATGCGGTCACGCGTGGCGCCGGCGACCAGCGGGCTGTCGCGCAAGGCGAGGGAGACAGTGGCCGTGGACACGCCAAGCGCATCCGCGATCGTCGAAAGCTTGATCTTTTGTGCCAGCCCTTCGCTCCCCGAGTTTTTTTAAAATTTTTTAAATGCGGCGTTATGCCATCGGATTCGGAGCAAATCAAAGTTTTTTCGCCAGCGCCTCCGCCTCGGCATCGACGGTCGTGCGATTGCGCAGCCGCAAACGGTGCTCGCGATGGATGATGTAAAGGCCGCTGGCGACGATGATGGCAGCACCCACCAGCGTCCAGCGGTCGGGGAACTGGTGGAAGATGATCCAGCCGGACAGGATCATCCAGACCATCTGCGAATAGGGGTACGGCGCCAGCGCCGTGGTGGTCGCCAGGCGGTAGGCCTGCACCAGCAGCCAGTGGCCGCCGGCGCCGAACACGCCCAGCATCACCAGTATGAACCAGTGCCAGCCATCCTGCGGCAGCCCATGCGAGAACGGCAGCATCGGCAGAAGCAGCACGGCCGGCGCCAGCGCCGAAAACAGGATCAGGCTTTCCGAGGTTTCGCTGGCTGACATCCGCCGCGTCATGATGACGTAAAAACTGTTCGACAGCATCGAGCCGAGCGCGAAAAGATGGCCGATGCCGAACACGCCGATGCCCGGCCTTGTAATGACGAGCACGCCGACAAAGCCCGACAGGATTGCCAGCCAGCGCCGCCAGCCGGCCCATTCACCAAGCAGCGGTCCGGCAAGGGCGGTGATCACCATCGGCCCGAAGAAGTAGATCGAGGTGGTCTCGGCCAGTTGAAGCGTTTTGAGCGCCATGACGTTGCACATCGTCGAGCCGAACAGCAGACCGCCGCGCAGGATGTGGGCCGGCAAATTGTTGGCGCGGAAGCGCGACGGCTCGCGCCAGCCGCGCAGGAAGACGCCGACAAGCAGGACATGGACGGTGAAGCGGGCCCAGGCGACGATCAGCGCCGAGACGCCGGCCAGCACCAGATATTTGCTCGATGTGTCGAGAAAGGTGAAAAAGACATAGGTGGACAGCATGAACAGCATCGCCGCGGGCGGCGTTGCGCTTTCGTCTGATCTTGCGGGAACGTTCAAATGTCAGGCCGGGCAGGGAGGATCAACGCTTAACCTTTGCGGCAATCGCCTGCGCCCGGCAAGCCAAAGCGACTGGCACAACAGGAGCCGCGCGCAGGCTCAGCGCGGGCCGATCCTATGCCGGCTAAAGCGCCTCGTCGGATGCCACTTGCGCCTGGAGATGAAGCCACAACGCCTCGGCGACGGGTCCATGCGGTCGGTCGCGCCGGCGCACCGCCGCCAGGATCTCCGTCCGGCCGGGCAGATGTGCACCAGCGATCGAGATCAGCCTCCTATCCCGCAGTTCGTCCTCGATCAGCCATGCCGGCAGATGGCCCCAGGCCAGTCCGTGAA
Source organism: Mesorhizobium sp. M0029 (assembly GCF_040323735.1). Classification (NCBI taxonomy): domain Bacteria; kingdom Pseudomonadati; phylum Pseudomonadota; class Alphaproteobacteria; order Hyphomicrobiales; family Phyllobacteriaceae; genus Mesorhizobium; species Mesorhizobium sp. M0029. Next base: position 38,788 of record NZ_JAMYVF010000010.1, on the reverse strand, counting down.
GGATCAGTTCCTTCTTCATCAGATGATCCGGCGCCGAGCACTGATGCGCACCGTCGATGAGGAAATAGCTCTCCGGCGATGGCCGCCGCGCCGTGTCGCGGATCACGCACTGGGTGAAGGGCCGCATCTGCTCCGGCGCAATCTCGCGGCCAGGCGCGAACGGAAGGAACCCAGGCGCCACCACCGGCACGAGGGGCACCGCGCAGAGATCGATCCGCTCGAGATGCGGATCGGAAGGATCCGCGCGATGGAAGATGAGGTCAGCCGAGCCTTCCATCAACCGTTCGAGCGGACCGCCGACCGCCTCGTACTCCAGGTGCAGGCGTGTCCCGGTGCGTTCGGCAAAGAAGCCGCTGAGCATACGCAGGATTTGCGGTCGCGGGCAGAGATCACCCATGACGACACTTAGGACCGTCTCCTCGCCGCTCGCCAACTGGCCCGCATAGGTTCGCAGATGGTCGAGCTCGCGCAATGTCAGCTGCGCTCGCGCGTGAAACTCGCGGCCCGCCTCCGTCAGCCCCACCCGATATCCGCTGCGGTCGAGAAGTGTGAGCCCGAGCAACTGCTCGAGGCGTGCGACAGCGGCGAAGACGGATGGATGCGATCGGTTCAAGGCAAGGGCGGCCGCCTGGAAGCTGCCCTCGCTTGCCACGGCGTCAAAGCACCGTAAGTCGTGGAGTTTCAGACCATTCATTATCGTAAAAACCTACTGAGATCGTCCAATCATAGTAATTTTCCTGGATAATTACGAGGCCTAGGGTGGCTCATTCAAAGGGCGGCGGGAGCATCGAACTCCTTTCGCCAGGGTGAGATGAGGACCAGATGACTGACACGCTTTATTTTACGACGGGCGACGGCTGCCGGATCGCCTATCAGCTGGCGGGGGCCGGCCCTGTGCTTGTGCTCTCGAATTCCATTGCGACGAACCTGCATATGTGGGACCGGCAGCTAGCGGAACTTGCCGGATCTTTCCGGGTGCTGCGCTATGATCTACGCGGCCATGGCAGTTCCGATGCGCCGGCCGGAGCCTATTCGCTTGATCGGCTGGGCCGCGACGTCCTTGAGCTGCTGGATGCGCTTCAAATCGCCCGCGTGCATTTCTGCGGGCTGTCGCTGGGCGGCTTCGTAGGGCAGTGGCTGGGTATCCATGCCCCGGATCGCATCGAGCGTCTCATCCTTTCCAACACCTCGCCGCATCTCGGGCCGGCGTCTTACTTTGATGAGCAGATAAGTACTGTCCTTGCAGCGAGCAACATGTCGGCCACCGCGGACATGTTCATGCACAACTGGTTTCCCGCCTCGATGCTTGCCGGCCCAAACGAAACCGTCGACGCGTTCCGCGCGATGGTCCTGGCGACGCCGCCCCAAGGTCTCGCGGGATGCTTCGCCGCCGTACGCGATTGCGATCTGCGCCGGACTGTCTCCCTCATTACCGCCCCCACCCTGGTGATCGGTGGAGAAGACGACAAGGTAACGCTGGCAAGCCACAGCGAGGCGATCGCAGCCAGCATCCCCGGCGCCACCCTTACACTGCTTCCGGGCGTCCATATGCTGAACGTCGAGCGGCCGACTGAATTCATGAGCGCCGTCACACGCTTCCTGCTGAATTAGGCGTGCATGCGGGCGCCCTTGGTGATCTTGTCGACGAGTTTCTTGTCGGCACGTAGCGCGATGCCGACGATCTTGGCGTCCTCAGGCCTGAACTCGGCGAAGACCGCGCGGTTGGCCGCATCGAAGCCGGTGGCAAACATCTCCTCGACATAGGCTGACCCCGTCACGCCCCGCTCCAGCGCCTTCCGGTGGATGGAGTTGAGCGTCGGCCCATCGGCCGAAAGCACGATGACCGGCTGGATCGACAGAGGATTGTAAAGGTTGCCGGCGCGGTCGCGGTAGGGTTCGCCGATAATGGCGGGGAATTGCGCGACGATGCCGCTGGTCAGGAAGGCGGCGACGTTGAGCTTTTGCCAGACGGCGAGATCGTCCCGCAGCACGATTGCAAATTTCGTATCGAACACCAAGATGAGGACTCCGGAGCACGCCCATGAAGGGCAGGGATAGGTGATGACGCACGATTTAGAAGGTGAGGCGACGCAGGGTCTTGAACGTTCGTGCGCGGATGAAGACCGGATCGTGTCGGCGCCTGTTACCGCTGGCATCGAGCGCATCGAGGCGCATTTCCATGGCAACGCCTTCGACCTGCACCGTCATGATACGCTTGCCGTCGGCGTGACGCTTTCCGGTGTGCAGCGCTTCCACTACAGGGGCACTGTCAACCACAGCCTGCCCGGCCAGGTTATCGTGCTGCATCCCGACGAAGTGCACGATGGCGGCGCCGGGACCGAGGATGGTCTGCGCTACCGGATCCTCTATCTGGAACCGTCTCTGCTGCTCGACTGCCTCGACGGCGCGCCGCTGCCTTTCGTCAGGGATGCTGTGGTCAGCGATCCTGCCTTGCGTGGCACGCTGCTTTCGGCCCTGTCGCCGCTCGATGAGGAACTGGACGAGCTGTTCATCGCCGATTTCGTTGCGGAGCTGGCGCAGCATCTGGGGCGTCATGCGGGACAGAAAGCAAAGCCGATGGGGAAGTCGGCCTCGCGTGCGGCAGCGCTGGCGCGCGGCTATCTCGAAGAGAATGCCGAGCGGTCCGTTCGTTCCGATGAGCTGGAAGCCGTCACCGGGCTCGACCGCTATGCGCTGTCACGCCATTTTCGCGCGACCTATTCCACCAGCCCGCATCGGTTCCTGCTGATGCGCCGGCTGCAAAAGGCAAGACGGATGATCGAGGTGGGCGAGCCGCTGGCCGAGATTGCCGTTGGCGCCGGCTTCAGCGACCAGAGCCATTTCAACAGGCATTTCAAGAAAGCATTCGGCCTGACGCCCGGCCGCTGGTCGACCCTGGTGCGCGGGCCTTCGGTAGCCGCCTAGGTCAGGAAGATCAATCGTCGATGTCGCCATCGTCGTCGACAAGCACCAGCTCCTCGTTCGACAAATTGGCCTCGATGCGGGCGAGCAGCTTGAACAGCGTCTTCTGTTCTTTCTTGTCGAGGCCCTTCAACGCCTGCTTCTCGGTCTTCTTCACCGACTTCTCGATGGCGTGGATGATCTCGCGGCCGGTGTCGGTGAGAAAGATATGCGCCTGGCGTGCATCCGCGGAAGAGGCGCGCTTTTCCAAAAAGCCCTGGGCCTGCAGCCGGTTGATGGTCTTGGTGATGGTCGGCGGGCGCACGCCGAGGCGGCCGGCGAGATTGCCGGGCGTCTGGCCGTCCTCGCGGTCGAGCGTCAGCATGATCTGGTCCTGGCCGGCATAGAAGCCGTGCGCCAGAAGCCGCGCCGCCAGCGCGGTCCTTGCCAGCCTTGCCGCCGAATGCAGCCGGCTCATCGTTGCAGTCTTGTCCGCCTTGGCCATGGTGATCCCTCTTCGGCCGTACCGGTGCGTGCAGCATAGACGCAGCCGGCCGGTTGGCAATCGACGATCAAAAAGATTCCGGCTTTCGAAACAGCTTTGCCGGCAAGCATTTGTGGTGCTCGAAATGGTGATGCCAGATGTTTATTTCAGTTAGATGACAAACGAGCTTCCGCCAAGGCGATTGCAACGGTTTGACGCGGCGCGGCTTAGCACAGGTCAACGAAGAGGCGTTTCCAGCGACACGTTGATGGTCGGCATCCCTCGCACTCGGCCTCTCGGGTCTACCCATCCGCTTCGTCAATCCTGGGTCAACACCCAGGCGGTTTGCCTCGTGCAAAAGGCCGGCACACATCCTATATCAGGCCAACAATCCCTTCTTGCGGCCCGCAATTCCGTGGCCCAGCCATTTCGAGGCAAGATATGAGCGAAGCACAGACGCAAATCCCCGTGACCGTTCTCACCGGCTATCTCGGCGCCGGCAAGACGACGCTGCTCAACCGCATCCTGTCGGAAAACCATGGCAAGCGTTATGCCGTCATCGTCAATGAATTCGGCGAGATCGGCATCGACAATGATTTGATCGTGGAATCCGACGAGGAAATCTACGAAATGAACAATGGCTGCGTCTGCTGCACGGTGCGCGGCGACCTGATCCGGGTCGTCGAAGGCCTGATGCGCCGTCCCGGCCGCTTCGACGCCATCGTCGTCGAGACCACCGGCCTCGCCGATCCTGTGCCGGTGGCGCAGACCTTCTTCATGGACGACGACGTGCGCTCCAAGACCAAACTCGACGCTGTCGTGGCCCTGGTCGACGCCAAGCACCTGCCGCTCAGGTTGAAGGATTCCAAGGAAGCCGAGGACCAGATCGCGTTTGCCGATGTTGTCGTGCTGAACAAAACCGACCTGGTGACGCCCGAAGAGCTGGCCAAGGTCGAAGCGACCATCCGCGCCATCAACCCGGCGGCCAGGATTCACCGCACCACGCGCGCCGGCGTGGCGCTGTCCGAAGTGCTCGACCGCGGCGCCTTCGACCTGTCGCGCGCATTGGAAAACGATCCGCATTTTCTCGAGGCGCACGATCATGATCACGACCACCATGATCACGACCACGATCACCACGACCATGATCACGACCATCATCATCACGATCACGCGCATCCCTCCGACATCCATGACGTGACCGTGCAGTCGGTGTCGCTGCGCGGCGCCGAGATGGACCCGAAGAAATTCTTCCCGTGGATCGAGAAGATCACTCAGATGGAAGGTCCCAACATCCTGCGGCTGAAAGGCATCATCGCGCTCAAGGGCGACGACGAGCGCTATGTCATCCAGGGCGTGCACATGATCATCGAAGGCGACCACCAGCGCGCCTGGAAAGACGGCGAAAAGCATGAGAGCCGGCTGGTGTTCATCGGCCGCGAGCTTGACGCCGAACGGCTGAAGAAGAGCTTTGACGCCTGCCAGGCGGCTTGATTTCCGGACTCTATGGCGCTAGCGCTGCCCGCTCTTCCTTCTCCCCTTGTGGGAGTAGGTGGCCTCGCGAAGCGAGGTCGGATGAGGGGTGCTCCAGCTCGGCACCGACGGCGATCCGTCCAACACCCCTCATCCGTCTCGGCGCTGCGCGCCGATCCACCTTCTCCCAAAAGGGGAGAAGGTTGACGCCAGGCCTGGCCGCCTCAGTGGCTTCCCGGGAGTGGTGACAGCTTCATTGGAATGGTCCTGATGCCCACAGTTGCTCCCCTCGACCTGGAAGGTCACTGCCTTGCCGCCGTCTTCCTCGACAACGTGCCGCATTTTGCGCTGGCCGATGGGACAGTTCATAGGCTCGACAACGGCCACAAGACAATTCAGGCCAATGACGGCCTGCTCTCCACGTTCCATGACGCCGCCAACGACCGCCTGATCACCGGCGGCGAGGACGGCAAGATTTTTGCCGTTGCCGCCGGCGGCAATGTCAGCGAACTCGCCAGCGTGGGCAAGAAGTGGATCACCAGCGTTGCCGCCGGGCCGCAAGGCGCTATCGCCTATGCCACAGGCAAGACTGCCTTCGTGCGCTTTGCCGACGGCAAGACCAAAGAGTTTGCCCATCCACGTTCGGTCGAGGGGCTGGCCTTCTCCCCCAAGGGCATGCGCTTCGGCGTCGCCCGCTACAATGGCGCGACGCTGCATTTCCCGGCCGCCGAGGGCAGACCGGTGGAGCTGGAATGGGCCGGCGCCCATACCGGCGTGACCTTCTCGCCGGATTGCGCCTTCCTCGTCACCACCATGCAGGAAAACGCGCTGCATGGCTGGAAGCTCGCCGACGGCAAGCACATGCGCATGACCGGCTATCCCGGCAAGGTCAAAAGCCTGTCGTGGAGCGTGAAGGGCAAGTGGCTGGCGAGTTCCGGCGCGCCGGCGGCGATCGTCTGGCCGTTTTCGGGCAAGGACGGCCCGATGGGCAAGGCGCCGCTGGAGCTCGGCACGCGCGGCAACGCGATGGTGACATCGGTTGCCTGCCATCCGAGCCAGGATGTCGTCGCCGTCGGCTATGATGACGGCATGGTCATGGCGGTGCGCTTTACCGATGCCAAAGAGGTGCTGTTGCGCCGCCCAGGCATGGGCGCCATCACCGCGATGATGTGGGACAAGGAAGAGCGCCGGGTCGCCTTCGGCAGTGCCGCCGGCGACTGCGGCGTCATCGACATCTCGGCGTGACCTATTCGGCTCCGCACGACACCTTGCCGGTCAATTCTTTCGGCTTGCCGTCCTGTTCCGTGTCGGCGGCGTTGTCGTAGACGGCAAGCGTGTACCGGCCGCCATAGACGCCCTCGTCACTGGTCTTGGTCAGGATCGTCAGTTCGACAGAGTTGAATTTATCTCCGAGCTGATGCTCGTGGTAGATGTTCAGCCGCAACTCCTTGTCGTCCAGCCAGTACTGGGTGAGGTCGGAATCCTCGAAGACGGTCTTGCGCAGACTGTCGCCTTCCGGCCGGCCAAGTATCTCGAGATCGCCGCGAAAATTGAAGGTCGGGCCGCCCATACCTCTGGTGACCCCGGCGCCGACCTCGAATTGCACCGCTTTGTCATCGACGGAACACCAGACGCCGCCCGATGCGGAAGCCGCAGCGGCCGACAAGAGTAGCGCAATAGCGCAGATGATCGTCCGCATTTTTCTCCCCAAACCACAGACCCGATCGCATTGGCGCCCGACTGCGCCGGAAGGTCAAGTCTGCCGAACTTGCTGCTGACCCAATGCAGCGCACCAACACGGCCAATTGCGGTTGCCGTCGCCAATTGGGTAGTGTGCCGGCCGAGAGGGATTTCATGCACAGCACGAACAGTTCAAAAGCGTCCATCGGCGGTATCAGCCGTGACCGCATCGCTGCATTGCGGACAAGCGAGGCGAACACCTTCCGCAAGGCGCGGCCGAAATCGCAGGCCAAGGTCGGTAACGGCCTGCCAGGCTTCTTCGGCGGCGTGCCGATGCACTGGATGAACGACTGGCCGACGCCATTCCCGATCCTGGTCGACAGCGCCAAGGGCGCCACCATCACGGATATCGACGGCAACCGGCTCGACGATTTCTGCCTCGGTGACACCGGCTCGATGTTCGGCCATTCGCCGCCGCCGGTGGCGCGCGCCATCCGCCGCCAGGCCCGGCGCGGCCTGACCTATATGCTGCCTTCGGAAGATGCGCTGGCCATCGGGCCGCTGCTGCAAGAGCGTTTCGGTCTGCCGTTCTGGCAGATCGCCACCACCGCCACCGACGCCAACCGCTTCGCGCTGCGCGTCGCCCGCGCCGTCACCGGCCGCGAAAAGATACTGGTCTTCAACGGCTGCTATCACGGCTCGGTCGACGAGACGATGGTCCGGATGGTCGACGGCAAGCCCGTGAATCGGCCGGGGCTGGCGGGGGAGTTTCGCGACCTGACCAAGACGGCGAAGGTCATTGAATTCAACGATGTCGCCGCGCTGCAAGCAGCGCTCAAGGACAAGGATGTCGCCTGCGTCATTGCTGAGCCGGTGCTGACCAATTCCTGCATGGTGCTGCCCGATCCGGGTTTTCACGACGCCTTGCGCAAACTGACGCGCGCGGCCGGAACGCTGCTTCTGATAGACGAGACCCACACGATTTCGACTGGACCCGGCGGCTACACCAGGAAATTCGGACTACAGCCCGACCTGTTCGTGCTGGGCAAGCCGATCGCCGGCGGCGTGCCGGCAAGCGTGTGGGGCATGAGCGACGAGGTCGCCTCGCGCTATGCCGACTACAATCGAACCAAGGAGCCGGGCTATTCCGGCATGGGCACGACGCTGTCGGCGAACCCGCTGCAGTTCGCAGCCATGCGCGCAACGCTCGAAGAGGTGATGACGCAGGAGAATTATGCCCGGATGGATCGCCTCGCCCTGCGGCTCGATGCCGGGCTGACCGGCGTCATCGATCGCTACAATCTGCCCTGGCATGTCGCCCGCGTCGGCGCCCGCGTCGAGTTCATCTGCTCCCCTGGCCCGCTCAGGAACGGCGCCGAAGCCGAGACTGCCCATGCGCCGGAGCTTGAGGCGGCTATCCATGTCGCGCTGGTCAACCAAGGCGTGCTGATCGCGCCCTTTCACAACATGATGCTGATCTCACCGGCCACCACCGGCGCCCAGGTCAACCGGCTGATCACCGCCTTCGCCACGGTTGCGGCAAGGCTGACGGCATGAGACAAGCTGCCAAGCCAAACTCGAGTACACTAATCATGACTTCACCTTCGGGCTCGACGCCCGCCGAGGCGCAAGCCTTTCTCGACGCCCATCCCGAAATCGAAGCCTTCGATATCGTCTTGACCGACGCCAACGGGGTCGGCCGCGGCAAGATCGTGCGCCGGCATGAGCTGAAAAGCATCTTCGAGGGCGGCCGCCACATGCCGATCTCGATCCTCGGCCTCGACATCACCGGCGAGGATGTGCACGAAACCGGGCTGATCTGGACGACTGGAGACGGCGATCTCAGGGCATGGCCGATCCCCGGCACGCTGGTGCCGCTTTACGGCACGAACCCGCCGCGCGGCCAGTTGCTGATGGCGATGTACCATCTCGAGGGACAGCCTATGTCGTCGGACCCACGGCTGGCGCTGGCCAGGCAGGTCGACATCTTGGCGGCCAAGGGCCTCTATCCCGCCGGCGCCTTCGAACTCGAATTTTTCCTGCTTGCCAATGAGCGTGACGCCGACGGCAAGGTAAAGCCGGCGGACGCCGTGCTCGACGGCCGCCGCTCGGCCAAGACGGAAGTCTATTCCGTCGACCATCTGCACGGCATGGAGCCGCTGTTTTCCGACATCTATGCCGCGGCTAAGGCGCAAGGCATTCCGGCCGAAACGGTGATTTCCGAATACGCGCCCGGCCAGTACGAGCTGACGCTGAACTACCGCAAGGATGTCATGCGGGCGGCCGACGACCTCGTCATGTTGAAGCGGCTGGTGCGGGCGCAGGCGCGCCGCCATGGTGTCACCGCCTGCTTCATGGCCAAGCCGATCGAAAAATACGCCGGCTCCGGCATGCATTTCCATGTTTCGCTGCAGGACAAGAACGGCCGTAACGTTTTTGCCGAGGCTGGCGGCGAAAGCTGGTCGCTGCCGCTGCTGCAGGGGCTCGGCGGGCTGATCCAGACCATGGCCGAATCGATGCTGGTGTTTGCGCCGCACGCCAATTCCTGGCGGCGCTTCGTCTCGCAGTCCTATGCGCCGGTGGCGCCGACCTGGGGCGTCAACAACCGTTCGGTGGCGCTGCGCATCCCGGCGGGCGACGCCAAGAACCGGCGCATCGAGCACCGGCCGTCGGGTGTCGACGCCAATCCCTACCTGATCGCGGCAACGGTGCTGGCCGGCATCATCAAGGGTCTGGATGAAGGCCTCGACCCCGGCCCCGAAACCACTGGGAATGGCTATGAAGCCGCCATCACGCGCACGACCATGCCGGTCGACTGGCGCGCTGCGATCGAGGCGGCGCGGGCCTCGAGCTTCCTGAAAGAGGCGCTTGGCGAGGATCTGCATCGCACCTTCGTGGCGATCAAGCAGTCGGAGTATCTGCGCGTCGCCCGCACCGTCAGCGAGCTGGATTACCACCTCTACCTCCACGAGGTCTGAGAGACCGCCTGGAACTCGGGCAGTCGTCCTGCTAGCCCGACGATAAGGCGGCGATTACTTCTTCGCCGCCTGCATCAAATGAGGTGGCGCTGCAGCCTTCAAGAACATATCATGAACGGATGAGCGCACCCACCGTCCGTGAAAAGCTGGCAATCCTGTCTGACGCCGCCAAATACGATGCTTCTTGCGCCTCGTCCGGCTCGGCGAAGAAGGATTCGCTCCAATCCGGCGGTATCGGCTCCACAGAAGGCATGGGCATCTGCCATTCCTACGCGCCGGATGGCCGCTGCATTTCGCTCCTGAAAATCCTGCTGACCAATTTCTGCATTTACGATTGCAGCTACTGCATCAACCGCTCGTCATCGAATGTGCGCCGCGCCCGCTTTAGCATCGACGAGGTGGTGAAGCTGACCATGGACTTTTATCGGCGCAACTACATCGAAGGCCTGTTCCTGTCCTCCGGCGTCATCCGTTCGCCCGACGAGACCATGGCCGAAATGGTGGAAGTGGCGCGGCGGCTGCGGCTGGACGAAAAATTCTCCGGCTATATTCATCTGAAGACCATTCCGGAAAGCTCGGCCGAACTGGTCGAGCAGGCCGGACTTTATGCCGACCGGCTGTCGATCAATGTCGAGCTGCCGACCGATGAGGGCGTCAAGAAACTGGCGCCGGAGAAGAAGCCGGAAACGATCCGCCTTTCCATGGCGAACCTGCGCCGGAAGATGGAGGAAAAGGCCGAGCCGACGCTGAGGACCAAGAAGCGCGAACGCTTTGCGCCCGGAGGTCAGTCGACGCAGATGATTGTCGGCGCCGACAAGACATCCGACGACGGCATTTTGCACACCAGCGCGCGGCTCTATGGCAGCTATCACCTGCGGCGCGTCTATTATTCCGCCTTCAGCCCGATCCCGGATTCGTCATCGTCGCTGCCGCTGCAAAAACCGCCGCTGATGCGCGAGCACCGGCTCTATCAGGCCGACTGGCTGATGCGTTTCTACGGCTTTTCGCAGCCGGAAATCCTCGCCGGCAGCAGCGACGGCATGCTCGATCTCGCCATTGACCCCAAGCTCGCCTGGGCTTTGCGCAATCGGGCGAGGTTTCCCGTCGACATCAACCGCGCCGACCGCGAAGCGCTGCTGCGGGTTCCGGGTCTGGGCACCAAGGTGGTGGCGAAGATCCTTGAAACCCGCCGCCACCGACGCATGCGGCTGGAAGATGTCGGACGGATCTGCCATTCGATCGCCAAGCTGAGGCCCTTCATCATCGCCGAAGGCTGGTCGCCGGGCGGACTCACCGACAAGACAGGCCTGCGCGACACGATCGTAAAGTCCTGCGAACAACTGTCGCTGTTTTGACCATGCAGCCGGCTCAGCTCGACCTTGCCCGATACACTGTCCGGCTAGCGAGCCAGACCGATTTCGCCGGTTGGCGCGATGCGGCACGGCGTCTGGCGCTGAATGAGGTCCGACCTGAGGATATTAGTTGGGGTGTCGGGTCCGACGCCAATGATCCTCAAGATGCCTTGCCGGCGGTGCCAGAGGGCGCGCAGCTTACCGTCCCGCGCGAGTTCATCGCCCATGCCGAAACCGCCTTCTGCCACTCCGACCCCGGCCGGTTTGCCTTTCTCTACTGGATGCTTTGGCGCCTGCGCACCGAGCCGAAACTGCTGGCGATCGCATCCGATCCCGACACCAGGCGGCTCGAAGCCATGGAAAAGGCGGTGCGGCGCGACAGCCATAAGATGCATGCCTTCGTACGCTTCCGGAAGATCGGCGACGGCGAGAACGAGCGCTACGTCGCCTGGTTCGAGCCGGAGCATTTCATTGTCGAGCGCAACGCGGATTTCTTCGTCCGGCGGTTCACCGGCATGCGCTGGACCATCCTGACGCCCTATGCCTCCGCCGACTGGAACGGCGAAAGGCTGGCGATCGGGCCGGGTGCGGCCAAGGGCGATGCACCCGATCAGGACGACACCGAGGCGTTGTGGCTGACCTATTTCGAAAACATCTTCAACCCGGCGCGGCTCAAGGTGAAGGCGATGCAGAAGGAGATGCCGAAGAAATATTGGCGGAACCTTCCCGAGGCCTCGCTCATTCCAGATCTGATCGCAGGAGCGGACGAGGCCGCCAGGGATATGATTGCCAGACTGCCGACAACGCCGGCGCCGCACCACGCCAAGCTGCAGGCAAGACATTGGCCGAAGCCCGAGCCGGCCGAGGCGCCGGATGAAGACGATGCCAAGACGATTTCCGATTTGCGCGAGGCTGCAAAGGGTTGTCGTCGCTGTCCGCTCTGGCGCGACGCGACACAGACCGTGTTCGGCGAGGGGCCGGATGACGCCAAAGTGGTCTTCGTCGGCGAACAACCTGGCGATCAGGAAGATCTCGCCGGCAAACCTTTTGTCGGGCCAGCGGGCAAAGTGTTCGATGCAATTCTCGATGACGCAGGCGTCGACCGGCAAAAAGTCTACGTCACCAACGCCGTCAAGCACTTCAAGTTCGAGCCGCGCGGCAAGCGCCGCATCCACTCGAAGCCAAATACCGGCGAAGTCCAGGCCTGCCGCTGGTGGATCGGCCGGGAGCTTGAGCTGATCAAGCCGGACCTCGCCGTGGCGCTTGGGGCAACGGCGGCGTTGTCGCTGCTGGGCAAGGCCATTGCTGTGACGAAAATGCGCGGCCAGGTGATCGAACGCGAGGATGGCTTGCGCGTATTCATCACCATCCACCCCTCCTTTATCCTGCGTATTCATGAGCCCGCGGACAAGGAGGCAGAGCGCGAGCGGTTTCTCAGGGATATGAGAGAGGTGAAGCGGCTGATGGGGTCGTGAGATGAGCGAAAGCCTCAGCGACATCGTCATCCACGGGCGGAGCAAGGAGCTTCGCTCCTGCTTCGCCCAGGGATAACGAAGCTGAGTGGCTTCAGCCAATCACCTACGGTCGTGAATCCAACGTTGGAAACTTCGGCCGCCACGGCCGAATTAACTGATCAGGATTGCCCTCAGATCATTCACATTCGTACCCGTCGGCCCCGGCACGAACAGATCGCCGATCGCGTTGAACGCCGTCCAGGCATTGTTGCCGGCCAGCATCGCCTTGGCGTCGACGCCGGCGGCACGCACGCGCGAGACAGTCGAGCCATCGGCAAAGGCGCCGGCATTGTCTTCCGAGCCATCGATACCGTCGGTATCGGCGGCCAGTGCATGAATACCTCCCGCGCCGCTGATGCCGATGGCAAAGGCAAGCAGGAATTCCGAGTTGCGGCCGCCCTTGCCCCTTTTTCCGTCAACAGGGGCCCGCAAGGTCACGGTCGTCTCGCCTCCGGACAGGATCAGCACCGGCTTTTTGAACGGCCGGTTGCGCGTCGCCACTTCGCGCGCAATGGCTGCATGCACGCCACCGACCTCGCGCGCCTCGCCCTCGATGGAATCGGAGAGGATGACGGCTTCGATGCCCTGCCGTTTTGCCTCAGCGGCTGCCGCTTCCAGCGACACGCCAGCCGAGGCGATCAGGTGCACTTCATTGCGTGAAAAGCGCTGGTCATCCGGATCTGGCGCATCGGCCTCTGGCGAGTTGATGTGCGCCATGACGGCGTTGGGCAGTTTCATGCCGTAGGCCGCTATCAAGGCCAGCGCATCGGCCCGGTTGCCGGAGTCGGGCACGGTCGGGCCGGAGGCCACCAGCGCCGGGTTGTCGCCGGGAATGTCAGAGACAACCAGTGATACCAGTTTGGCCGGCCAGGCGGCAGCTGCCAGCCGGCCGCCCTTGATGGTCGAGAGATGCTTGCGGATTGTGTTCATCGCCGCGATCGGCGCGCCGGAGGCAAGCAGCGCCTCGTTGACGGCGATTTCGTCGGCGAGCGTCAGGCCGGCGGCAGGCGACGGCAGCAGCGCCGATCCTCCGCCTGAGATCAGAGCCACTACCAGGTCGTCCGCAGTCAGCCCTTGCACCTTTTCGAGCAGGCGTCGCGAGGCTTCGAGACCGGCTGCGTCCGGCACCGGATGCGCCGCCTCGATGATCTCGATGCGCTCGCATCTGGCGCCATAGCCATAGCGGGTGACGACCAGCCCTTCGATTGGCCCGTCCCACACTTTCTCGAAGGCAGCGGCCATCTGTGCCGAGCCCTTGCCGGCGCCGATGACGATGGTGCGGCCCTTCGGCCTAGCCGGCAGATGATCCCTGATCGTTCGCTCCGGATCGGCAGCGGCAACAGCGGCATTGAAGATCGAGATGAGAAAGGATTTGGGATCGAGCACGGTCATAATTGGCCGCCATCCGCGGTTTGCAAGCTTCCGAAAAGCCGGCGCCGCCCCTCACCCTTACCCTCTCCCCGTATAGAGACGGGGAGAGGGGTTCGCCGGCGTTGGGGTGCTTCTCTTCTCCCCGTCACTATACGGGGAGAAGGTGCCGGCAGGCGGATGAGGGGCAGCGCTAGCGTCACGATTTATCTTCCGGCGGCAGCGCCAATTGTGTCCGATCGACGCCGAGATGATCGCACAGTGCATCGACGACGACGCCATGATCCTGGCGTTCCGGCAGGCCGGAGACGGCGATGACGCCGATGACGCCGACGCCCTTTACAGTCACCGGAAACCCGCCGCCGGCTAGTACGTAATCAGCAATATCCAGCCCCTCGCCGACCTTGAAGGTGCGGTCCGGACGCTGCTGCTCAAGCACCAGGCGATAAGTGCTTTTGAGATAGCGCTTCACCACATTGATCTTGCGTCGAGCCCAGTCGGGGTTGGAGGCGTTCGAACCGGGCAGCGCGGCATAGAACAGCGGGCGATCCCACAGCCTGATGTCGATGATGATGGGCAGCTTTTCGGCCAGCGCCCGCTCGCGGATCGCCCAGCCAACCTTGAAAGCGACAGCCTCGTCGAAGGCCGGGAAGACCAGCATCTCTTCCTGTTTCTGGATCAGAGCGATGTCGTCCGCGGCGGTCATTTTTGTTCTCCGAAATCGTTACAAATCGTGTGTACGACAAGCTCCGCCCGGTCAAGGTCTCGTCGCGGTGATGTCTTGCCCCGCCAGGGTCGCCCCCCACTCCGTCGAGCTTCTCTCGACACCTCTCCCCCGATCGACCCCGATCGACGGGGGTAGAGGAAGGGCGCCAAGCTGTCCGAACCGGCGCCCGTCCTCCGAAGCAAAGGCTCCCTTCCTCACCCTCGGAGGGGGGTAGGTGGCGCCGCGAAGCGGCGACGGAGTGGGGGAACCACTTGGCAACCAGGCGCAATCATCATCTTGTCCCGCGCGGATGATGAGTCCTAACCCGCGATCATATCGCTCTTGGCCGGCCGCCCCGCGACATAGACCTCGCGCACCGCGCGGTCGTCGCCCAATGTCTGCAGCAGGAACAGCTCCTCCGCCAGCGTCTCCACAGTCTCCATCCTCAGCCGCATCGCCGGCGTGGCGCGGGCATCGAGCACGGTGATGTCCGCGTCGGTGCCTTCATCCAGCGTGCCGACCTTTCCCGCCACAGACAGCGCCTCGGCATTGCCACGTGTCAATTGCCAGAAGGACTGGAACGGGTTCAGCTTTTCGCCATTCAGCGCAATCACCTTGTAGCCCTCGTCCATGGTGCGCAGCATCGAATAGTTGGTACCGCCGCCGACATCGGTGGCGGCAGCGATCCTGAGCGGCTTGTCGCGGCGACGAAAGCGCTGGTAGTCGAACAGGCCGGAGCCGAGGAACAGGTTCGAGGTCGGGCAGAACACCGCCACCGAGCCGCTGTCCGACAGCGCATCGGCCTCGCGTTCCAAGAGATGGATGCAGTGGCCGAACAGGCTCTTTGGCCCCAGCAGGCCATACTGCTCGTAGACATCGGTGTAGTCGCGCGCCTGCGGATAGAGTTTTTGCGTGAAGGCGATTTCGGCGTGGTTTTCCGACAGATGCGTCTGGATGTGTAGATCGGAATGCTCGCGGCAGAGCGTGCCGGCCATCTCCAACTGCTCGGGCGAGGAGGTGATGGCGAAGCGCGGCGTGATCGCATAAAGCTGGCGGCCCTTGCCGTGCCATTCCGCAATCAGTGCCTTCGTATCGTCATAGCCGGATTGCGGCGTGTCGAGCACGCCTGCCGGCGCGTTTCGATCCATCATCACCTTGCCGGCAATGTTGAGCATGCCGCGCGCATGCGATTCGGCAAAGAACGCTTCGGCAGACGCCTTGTGCACCGAGCAGTAGGCGGCGACCGTCGTCGTGCCGTGGCGCACCATCTCGTCCAGGAACAGCCGGGCGATGCGGCGGCCATGCTGAGCGTTGGCGAATTTGGTCTCTTCGGGAAAGGTGTAGGTGTTCAGCCAGTCGAGCAGTTCGGCGCCGTAGGAGGCAATGACCTGCATCTGCGGAAAATGCGCATGCGCATCGATGAAGCCGGGCAGCAGCAGATGCGGCCGATGATCGATCTTTTTCGCACCGTCGCCCGCCTGCCTTTCCACATCAGCGTAGGCGCCGGCGGCAACGATTCGGCCATCGCGGATCAGCAGGCCGCCATCCTCCTCATAGCGCCAGGCGGCATGGTCGGCGATGGCTTCGGGCCAGCGCAAGAAGCTCAGCGTGCGGCCGCGCAGAAGTGTCGAAGTCATGCTTATTTCCCTGCGCCTTCGAACCAGGCGACCAGCAGCGCCCGCTCCTTGTCGCTGATCTGGGTGACGTTGGCCGGCGGCATGGCGTGGCTGCGCCCGGCCTGCAAATAGATTTCACGCGCATGCTCGGCAATGCCGGCATCGGTGTCGAGCATCACGCCCTTCGGGGCGTGATAGATGCCCTCATAGACCGGCTCGGCCGCATGACACATCGAGCAGCGGCCAAGCACGGTGTCGCGCACGGCCGGGAAATGCGACGAGGCGATATAGACTTCGGCCGCGGCGGACGCCTTGGGCTCGCCGGTCAGTATCTTCGGCGCTGTAGACAGCCACATGATGATGACGAACAGCACCGCAGCCGCCATCCAGGTCCAGTGCGGGTTGCCGGCACGCTTGTGCACGGTGTTGAAATAGTGCCGGATCAAGACGCCGATGATGAACACCAGCGAGGCGATGACCCAGTTGAACTGCGTCGCAAACGCCAGCGGATAATGGTTCGACAGCATCAGGAACAGCACGGGCAGCGTCAGGTAATTGTTGTGCAACGAGCGCTGCTTGGCGATCTTGCCGTATTTCGGGTCGGGCTTGCGGCCGGCGATCAGGTCAGCGACGACGATCTTCTGGTTTGGGATGATCACCATGAAGACGTTGGCCGACATGATCGTGGCGGTGATGGCACCAAGATGCAGAAAGGCGGCGCGGCCGGTGAACAGATGGGTCAGCCCCCAAGCGATGAACACCAGCACGCCATAGAGCACCAGCATCAGTCCGGTGTCGCTTTTGCCGAGCGGCGACCGGCAGAGCAGATCGTAGACCACCCAGCCGACGCCGATGGTGGCCATCGACAAAAGGATGCCGACCGGCACCGACATCGGCAGCACATTGGGGTCGATCAGGAACAAATCGGCGCCGGCATAGTAGACCACGCACAGCATGGCGAAGCCGGACAGCCAGGTGGCGTAGGATTCCCATTTGAACCAGGTCAGGTGTTCCGGCATTTCGGCCGGCGCCACCAGATATTTCTGGACGTGGTAGAAGCCGCCGCCATGCACCTGCCATTCCTCGCCGAATGCGCCGGCCGGCATGCCGGGGCGCTGACGCAGCCCAAGGTCGAGCGCGACGAAATAGAAGGACGAGCCGATCCAGGCGATGCCGGTGACGACGTGCAGCCAGCGCACGGCGAAACTCAGCCAGTCCCAGAAAATCGCGAAATCCATCATGTGAAATCGTCCCTGCCGATCGGCTGACTTTACGGTGTGGGGCGCAAACGAAAAGAGGCGAGGTGTACGATGACTTTCAAAAAAAAATGGAAAATACTAGGCTGACCACGTACGCCGCCACATAAAGAGCCACGAATGGCCTATCTCGACAACATCGCCGTCTTCGTCCGCGTCGTCGAGCTTGGTAATCTCTCGGCGGCAGGCCGCGACATGCGCATTTCGCCGGCGGTCGCCTCCAACCGCATCAAGGAGCTGGAAAAACACCTCGGCGTGCGGCTGTTCAACCGCACGACACGGCAATTGATGCCGACGGAGCATGGCACGGTGTTCTACTCCGGCGCCAAGCAGGTGCTGGAGGCGATCACCGAGGCGGAAGCCGCGGTTTCGGCGCTTTCCGGCCAACCGCGCGGCACCATCAAGGTGACCGCACCGCTCGGCCTCGGACGGCGGCTGGTGGCGTCGGGCATTCCGGATTTCCACGACAAATACCCCGATATCGAGGTGCGGCTGAGGCTCTCCGACCACAATATCGACATCATGAAGGAAGGCATCGACGTCGCCTTCAAGCTCGGCATCATCGAGGATTCCAGCCTGCGGATGCGCGGCATCATGGAATGTGAACGCGTGCTGGTGGCGGCACCGAAATATCTCGAAGCGCGCGGCGAGCCGGTGGAGCCACAGGAGCTGATCGGCAAGAAGCACGACTGCCTGATGCTGCGCTATTCCGGGGCGCGCGAATATGTCTGGACGCTGCAGACGCCGTCCGGCCCGCAGAAATTCGAGGTGCACGGCCCCTACGACACCGACGATGGCGATGTGCTGACCGGCTGGGCGCTGTCGGGCCGCGGCATCATCAACAAGCCGCGCTTCGAGGTCGAACCCTTCATCCGCGACCGGCGGCTGCAGGTCATCCTGGCCAGCACGCCGCCAACGCCGGTGCAGTTCGCCGCCGTCTATCCGCACAAGAAGCTGCAGGATCCAAAGGTGCGGCTGTTGCTCGACTTCATGGCCGAGCGTTGCCAGCGGCTGATCAAGGATTTGCTGGCCGGCAAGTGAGGGGCTGTTGGCCCAGTCGCCAGGATTGTCTTACAAGCAGGTGACCTTAGGTTCGCATACGCTGCCCTATGATCGATGGTCCCATGCCGACTGACCAGCAAGCCACAATGCATCTTGCCGTTTCGCTCAACATTACTTCCGGGCAGCCGCTCGGGTTCAGCGACCTGGCCGGCTTTGCCAAGCAAGCGGAAGCGGCGGGGCTGGACATGATTGTCCTCGATGATTCCGCGCCGAACAGCGCCGGGTCGAGTTCTTTCGAAGCGACGACCTTGCTGGCGGCGCTGGCGACGGTGACAAGTCGGATCGGCCTTGTCGCTGCAGCCTCGACGGTGGCTCACCAGCCGTACAATCTGGCGCGCCGTTTTGCTTCGCTCGACATCATCAGCCATGGCCGCGCCGGCTGGCACGCCACCATGGCGCAGGCGCCAGGGGAAGCCGCCAATTTCAGCCGGCCGGATGGATTTTCCGACGATGTGTTCCGCCGCCGCACGCAGGAATACATCGGCATCGTTCAGCGCCTGTGGCAGGGCTGGGATGCCGACGCGCTGCTGTTCGACAAGGCCGGCGGCCGCTTCCACGACCCCGAAAAAATGCATTTGCTCGACCACAAGGGCGAATTTTTCTCCGTGCGCGGGCCGCTGAACGTCGCGCGCTCGCCGCAGGATACGCCGGTGCTGGTGCTGTCCGGCCTGTCCGAGGCCGACCTGGATATCGCCGCCCGCACCGCCGATGTCGTCCTGCTGGACAGACCCACAGAGGACGCCAAGGCGCGCCATGACGATCTCAAGCGCCGCGTTGTGGCCTGCGGACGCGATCCGGGTGCGGTCAAGCTGCTGCTGAACGTTGGCGCAGATGTCGCTGCCAACGCGCTCGAAACATGGTTCAGTTCGCAAAGCTGCGACGGGTTCAACATCGCAATACCGCCTGCGGCGATTGACGGTTTCATCGGCCGCGTGCTGCCGGAATTGCAGCGCCGCGGGCTCGTCCGCCCGGATTATCCCGGCACCACCTTGCGCTCGCATCTCAGACTTGCCGGAGGAGCGCAATGACCCGCCAGATGAAGCTTGGCGCCTTCCTGTGGGCGACGGGCCACCACATCGCCGCCTGGCGTCACCCCAAGGCGCATGTCACGGCAGGCATCGACATCGATCATTACATCCGGCTGGCGCGCACGGCGGAAGCGGCGAAGTTCGACATGGTGTTCTGCGAGGACGCCGCCGGCCTGCGCGAAGCCAATGTCGGCATCGCCAGCCAGACCTCACGCTCGATCGGCTTCGAGCCGATCAGCCTGCTGTCCGCGCTCGCCGTCCAGACCAGCCGCATCGGCCTCGTTTCGACGGCCTCGACCAGCTACAACGAGCCCTATGGGCTGGCGCGCACCTTTCTCTCGATCGATCATCTGAGTGGTGGCCGGGCTGGCTGGAACCTGGTGACGTCGGCCAGCCCCATCGAAGCCGCCAATTTCGGCGCGACGGGCCTGAAACCGCATGCCGACCGCTACGAGCGGGCGCGCGAATTCGCCGAGGTGGTATCAGGACTTTGGCAAGGCAGCGGCTTTCACGGTCACAACGGCCAGAGCTTTTCGGTGCGCGACTCGCTCGACCTGCCGCGCTCGCCGCAGGGCGCGCCGGTGATGGTGCAGGCCGGCGCCTCGGATGTCGGCCGCGACCTTGCCGCCCGCACCGCCGACGTCGTGTTCCTGGCGGCGCAGACCCTCGAGGAAGCCAAGGCCTTTTACGACGACCTCAAGGGCCGTATGGCGGGCTGTGGGCGGGAACCCGACGACATCAAGATCATGCCCGGCGTCTCCCCGGTGGTGGCAGACACCGAGGCCGAAGCGCGGGAGAAACAGGAGGAATTGCAGGCGCTGATCCCCGACGATGTCGGCGTGGCGCTACTGTCCAGCTATCTCAGCATCTCCGATCTCGGGAGCTATCCGATCGACGGACCGATGCCCGAACTGCCGGAGACCGAGGGCATGAAAAGCCGCCAGGCGCTGGTCATCCAACAATCGCGCCGCGACGGCCTGTCGATCCGCCAGCTCGCGCGCCATTTCGCCGGCGCACGTGGCCATTGGCGTATCGTCGGCACGCCGGCGCGGATCGCTGACGAATTGCAGGCGCGGTTCGAGGGCGGCGGCGCGGACGGCTTCAACGTCATGCCGTCATACTTCCCCGGCGAGCTCGATGCCTTTTGCGAACTCGTGGTGCCGGAACTGCAGCGGCGTGGGCTGTTCCGTCGCGAATATGAGGGCAGCACCTTGCGCGAGCATCTTGGCCTGAATCGGCCTGCTTAGCCGCGCCGAAGCTTAGCCGGCCATCATCTTGTGCTGGACTTCATGGTCGGCATTCGGCGCGGTGTTGTGAACGACCAGTGCCGTCATGATCTCGGCTGCCGCGAGCGCCGCGATCACCGGCGGGCGCTTGTCCCTGACGGCGTCGCCGCCGATCGGGGAGACGAGGCGGGCGAACTCAGCCTCCGTGCCCTCAGCCGATTTCAGGAACCAGTTCCTGAACGTCGCTCTCTTGGTTTTCGAGCCGATCATGCCGACATAGGCCGCGTCGTCGCGCTTCAGCGCTTCGGCGACGATGAGGAAATCCAGCGCATGGTCGTGGGTGAGGATGGCGAAGGCGGTGCCGGCGGGGGCGTTTCGCACCTCGGCCTCGGGCATCGGCGTCAGCCGCGTCTCGACGGTTTCCGGCATGCCTTCCAGCGCTTCGGCCCGCGTCTCGATGACGACACCACGCATGGGAAGAAGTGCAACAGTCGAGGCCAGCGCCCGGCCGACATGGCCGCCGCCGAAGATATAGACATGCGGCAGGTGGGCTTCCTCGGCTTCTGCGGCCGCGATCAGCTCGGCAGTAAGCGCGGCATCGACGACACGGATCAAGACTTCGACGCGCCCGCCGCAGCACTGGCCGATCTCGGGGCCTAGCGGCACGTCAAGCGTGGCGCAGACTTCGTCGAAGCCGATGCGGGCTTCTTTACCCTCCCCCTTGTGGGGAGGGTCGGTGAGCGGACGCCGTGTGGCGGCGTCAGCGAAACGGGGTGGCTTGGCACGATCGTCCGCGCCCCCCCCCCCCGGGGGGGGGGGGGGGGCCGGGGCCCCCCCCCCCCCCCGGGGGGGGGGGGGGGGCCGGGGGCGGGGGGGGGGGGGGCCCCTCCAGGGGGGGGGGGGGCCCCCGCCCCCCCCCCCCCCCCCCCGCGCGGGGCCCCCCCCCCGACCCTCCCCACAAGGGGGAGGGTGAAGACCCCACCATCTGCCTCGCCTTGTCGATCGCGATGTACTCGAGCTGACCGCCGCCGATCGTGCCAAAAGTCGCCGCCTGCGAGACGAGCATGAAGGCGCCCTTCTCGCGGGGGGTCGAGCCCTTGGTACTGGCCACTTCGACCAAGGCAAACCGGCCGGCGCTGGCGAGAAAAGCTCTGAGGCTTTGCACTTTCGAGTTCATATTTCGCATTCCCGTACGGGAAATATAGGTTTTTCAGTCTGAATTGCACGTTTTGCCAGAATCCAGGTCAGAGTCAGGCGCTATTCTTGGCTTCACCCTTCAGCCGTTCAATCGCCATCAGCACCCGTTCTGGTGTTGCAGGAGCGTCGAGACGCGGACAGACCTTATGATCGGCCACACTTGCCACCGCGTCCGACAGCGCATGCAGCACAGACATGCCGAGCGGGAAGGGCGGTTCGCCGACCGCCTTGGAACGGTGCACCGTCGGCTCGTTGGCCTCCGGCCAGTCGGCCAGCGTGACGTTGAATATCTTCGGCCGGTCGGACGCGAGCGGGATCTTGTAGGTCGACGGCGCATGCGTGCGCAGCCGGCCCTTGTCGTCCCACCACAGCTCCTCCGTCGTCAGCCAGCCCATGCCCTGGATGAAGCCGCCCTCGATCTGGCCGAGATCGATGGCGCGGTTCAGCGAGCGGCCGGTTTCATGTAATATGTCGGTGCGCTCGACGACATATTCGCCGGTCAGCGTGTCGACCGAGACTTCCGAGCACGAGGCGCCATAGGCGAAATAATAGAACGGACGGCCCTCGCCCTTGTCACGGTTCCAGTGGATTTTCGGCGTCTTGTAAAAACCCGCCGCCGACAGTTGGATGCGGGCCATATAGGCCTGCTTGACGAGGTCGGTGAAGGCGATCTCCTGGTTGCCGATGCGCACCCGGTTGGGCAGGAAAAGCACCTGCTCGCGCGGCACCTGGTATTTTTCGGCGGCGAAGTCGGTCAGCCGTTCCTTGATCTGGCGGGCGCCGTTCTGCGCCGCCATGGCGTTGAGGTCGGTGCCGGACGACGCCGCGGTGGCCGAAGTGTTGGGCACCTTGCCGGTGGTCGTCGCGGTGATCTTGACCTGGTCGAGGTCGATCTGGAACTCTTCCGCCACCACCTGCGCCACCTTGACGTAGAGGCCTTGCCCCATCTCGGTGCCGCCGTGATTCAGATGCACCGAACCATCGGTGTAGACATGCACCAGCGCGCCGGCCTGGTTGTAGTGGGTGGCCGTGAAAGAGATGCCGAATTTGACCGGCGTCAGCGCCAGGCCGCGCTTGATGAAGCGGCTGTTGGCGTTGAAGGCCTGGATGATGCGGCGGCGCCCCGCATAGTCGGCGCTCGCCTCCAGCTCGGCGACGATGCGGTGGATGATGTTGTCCTCGACCGTCTGGTGATACGGGGTGACGTTGCGGCCCCCGTCTTTATCACCACTGGTGCCATAAAAATTCTGCTTGCGGATTTCGAGCGGGTCCTTGCCGACGGCAAAGGCAACCTCGTCGATGACGCGTTCGGCGCCGACCATGCCTTGCGGGCCGCCGAAGCCGCGAAACGCCGTGTTCGACACGGTGTTGGTGTAAAGCGGCGCCGATTGCGCATGCACCGCCGGCCAGAAATAGGTGTTGTCGCAATGGAACAGCGCGCGGTCGGTGACCGGGCCGGACAGGTCCGATGAAAAGCCGCAACGCGCCGCGAACATGAAGTCGACGCCAAGAATGTTGCCGGCGTCGTCGAAACCTACTTCGTAGTCGACGAGGAAGTCATGGCGCTTGCCGGTGGCAATCATGTCGTCGTCACGGTCGGGCCGGATCTTGACCGCGCGATGGTGTTTCTTGGCGGCGATCGCAGCCAATGCCGCAAACTGGTTGCCTTGCGTCTCCTTCCCGCCGAAGCCGCCACCCATGCGGCGGATTTCCACTGTGATGGCGTTGCTCGGCACGCCCAGCGCATGGCTGACCATATGCTGGACTTCGCTCGGATGCTGGGTCGAGGAATAGATGGTGACGTCCTGGTCCTCGCCAGGAATGGCCACTGCGATATGGCCTTCGAGATAGAAATGCTCCTGGCCGCCGATGCGCATCTTGCCCTTCAGCCGGCGCGGCGCCGCCTTGATCGCGGCAGCGGCATCGCCACGCTTCAGCGTGAGCGGCGGCGTGACCAGCTTGTCCTTGCGGGGGTCGAGATCGCCAATGTCGGTGACGAAAGGCAATGGACTGTATTCGACCTTGGCCAGCCGGGTGGCGCGGCGCGCCTGTTCGCGCGTCTTGGCAATAACGCAGAAGATCGGCTGACCATAAAACTGCACCTTGTCGTCGGCCAGCACCGGCTCGTCGTGTCGACCGGTCGGCGAAATGTCATTTTCGCCCGGAACGTCCTTGGCCGTCAGCACATCGACGACGCCCGGCGCCGCGCGCACCGCCGACAGATCCATTTTGCTGATCGTCGCATGCGTCGCCGTGGACAGGCCGAGGCAGCCATGCAGCATGCCCGCCGGTTCCGGCATATCGTCGATATAGACCGCGCTGCCGCTGACATGCTTGTGCGCGGAATCGTGGCGCTGGTCGGCGGCGACGCCACCGGAAATCTTCTGCGCCTTGAGATCTGGAGAGGCGTGCTTGTTCATCAGGCCGCCTCGTTGCGTGACACCTGGAACGGCGCCTTGCTGCCGCTGGTTTCGGCAAAAAAGCGCAGCAGCAGGTTCCTGGCCGCCAGCGCCCGGTATTCGGCCGATGCCCGCATATCGGTCAGCGGGGTGAAATCGCCGGCATATTCAGCCATGGCCGCTTCCACCGTCGTCTCCGTCCACGGCTTGCCGAGCAGCGCTTTTTCGACACCGAAAGCCCGCTTCGGGGTGGCCGCCATGCCGCCATAGGCGATGCATATATCGGCCACGGTTCCGTCCTTGGCCAAGTCGAGGAAAAAGGCGCCAAGGGCTGCGGTGATGTCCTCGTCGCGGCGCTTGGTGATCTTGTAGACGGCAAACTTCGTGCCCTTGGCCGGCACGGGAACGTGCACGGCCTCGACGAATTCGCCTGGCTGCCGGTCCTGCTTGCCATAGGCGATGAAGAAATCCTCGAGCGCGATGGTGCGCCGCTTCTTGCCGCGGCGCAGCGTCAGTTGCGCACCAAGCGCGATCAGGGGCGGCGGCGTGTCGCCGATCGGCGAGCCATTGGCGATGTTGCCGCCGATGGTGCCCATGTTTCGTACCTGTTGGCCGCCGATGCGGTCGAACAATGGCCCGAGCGCGGGGATGCGCTTGGCCAGTGTCGCGAAGGCGTCGGTGTAGGTGACGCCGGCGCCGATGGTGATGACGTCATTGTCTTCGGAGATCGCGCACAGCCCCTCGAGATTGCCGATGAAGACTACCGGTGAGATGTCGCGCATCTGCTTGGTGACCCACAGGCCGACGTCGGTCGAGCCGGCGACAACAGTGGCGCCGGGTTCCTTGTCCAGTACAGCGGCGAAATCGTCGACGTCAGCCGGCACAACCAGCCGCTGCTTGCCGGCGCCGATTTCGACGCGGGCACCGTCATGCATAGCCTCGAGCCTGGCGGTGATCGCCTTGCGCTCGGCCGCCAGCGGATCCTTCGCCGCCTTGCCGTAGCTGGAGATGGCACGCGCGGCGCGCATGATTGCCTCATAGCCGGTGCAGCGGCAAAGATTGCCTTGCAAGGCCTTCTCGATCGCCGCATTCGACGGGTCCGGCGACTTCATCCACAAGCCGTAGAGCGACATGACGAAGCCCGGCGTGCAGAAGCCGCATTGCGAAGCGTGGAAATCGACCATCGCCTGCTGCACCGGATGCAATTGGCCAGGCGCGCCGCGCAGATGCTCGACGGTGACGACATGGGTGCCGTCGAGCGAACCGAGGAAACGGATGCAGGCGTTGACGCTTTCATAAACCAGCTTGCCGGCGGACAATTTTCCGACCAGGACCGTGCAGGCGCCGCAATCGCCCTCGGCGCAGCCTTCCTTGGTGCCGCGCAGCGAGCGGTCGAGCCGCAGCCAGTCGAGCAAGGTCGCGTCGGGCGCCACCGACGACAGCGCTACATCCCTGCCATTGAGGATGAAGCGGATCTCTTTGCGTATGGTGATCTTGGCCATGCGTCAGCTCCCCCTGTAGGTCGAGTAGCCATAAGGAGAGATAAGCAACGGCACGTGATAATGCACGGATTCCGCCATGCCGAAGCGGATCGGCACACTGTCGAGGAAGGCCGGTTCCGGCAGTTTGGTGCCCTGGCCGCGTAGATAGTCACCGGCGGCGAACACCAGTTCGTATTCGCCAAGGCGGAATTCCGCTCCTGCCAGCAGCGGCGCATCGCAGCGGCCGTCGGCATTTGTGACGACGGTCTTCAAATGTATCCGCGCGTCGCTCTCAAGATGATAAAGCGCGATCGACAGGCCCGCCGCCGGCTTGCCGGTCGCGGTGTCGAGCACATGCGTCGTCAGACGTCCGCCATCGGCTTTCGACGTTTCTGCCACTGGCGCCTCCCATTTCCGATACAGCCGAACAAAGCAGTGAATTGTGCGCCAATTAAAGGCGATGCATAAGTCCCGGTCGAGCGGAGTGGCACAAAAACACTTTCAAAAATTTCGGGGGAATGCGCGAGCAACCCTTTCGACTATCCTGATCATAACTTCCGGCAGCGTCCGGCGGGGAGGGGCAATGCGTTACTCTAGAGACATGCGCGGCTACGGAGCCAATCCGCCGGATCCGAAATGGCCGGGCGGTGCGCATGTGGCCGTCCAATTCGTCGTCAACTACGAGGAAGGCGGCGAGAACTGCGTGCTGCACGGCGACAAGGCCTCGGAAGCCTTTCTGTCGGAAATCGTCGGCGCCGCGCCCTGGGTCGGCCAGCGCCACTGGAACATGGAATCGATCTACGAATATGGCGCGCGGGCAGGCTTCTGGCGGCTGCTGCGCCTGTTCAGCGAGGCGCAAGTGCCGGTGACCTGCTACGGGGTCGCCACAGCACTGGCCCGCTCGCCCGACCAGGTGGCGGCGATGCAGGAGGCCGGCTGGGAAATGGCCTCGCACGGGCTGAAATGGATCGACTACCGCGATCATGCACCGGAAGATGAACGCCGCGACCTCGAAGCGGCGATCAAGCTGCACTACGAGGTGACGGGCCAACGGCCGACCGGCTGGTACACCGGCCGCACCTCGGTCAATACGGTGCGGTTGGTGGCCGAAGAGGGCGGCTTCGACTATGTGTCGGACACTTATGACGACGAACTGCCCTACTGGTTCGAGCACAGCGGCGGCGCGCAACTAGTCATCCCCTACACGCTCGATGCCAACGACATGCGTTTCGCCACGCCGCAGGGATTCAATTCCGGCGACCAGTTCTTCGCCTATTTGAAGGACAGTTTCGACACGCTCTATGCCGAGGGCAAAGCGGGCCGGCCGCGGATGATGAATATCGGCCTGCATTGCCGCCTCGTCGGACGTCCCGGGCGGGTGGCGGCGCTGAAGCGCTTCGTCGACTATGTCAGATCGCACGACAAGGTCTGGCTGGCACGGCGCGTCGATATCGCCAGGCACTGGCAGGAGAACCACCCCTACCAGCCGGCGGCGCTCAAGCCGTCGAAGATGGCGTTCGAGACCTTCGTCGACACTTTCGGCGGCGTGTTCGAACATTCGCCCTGGGTCGCCGAACGTGCCTATGAGCTGGAGCTTGGGCCGGCGCATGACAGCGCCGGCGGCCTGCACAATGCGCTCTGCCGCGTCTTCCGCGCCGCCAGCGAAACCGAGCGGATCGGCGTCCTCAACGCCCATCCCGATCTCGCTGGCAAACTGGCCAAGGCGCGGCGGCTGACGGCGGAATCCACACGCGAGCAGGCTTCCGCCGGCCTAGACGCGCTGACCGACAAGGAGCGCGAGCTGTTTTCCAAGCTCAACGCCGCTTACGTCACCACCTTCGGCTTTCCCTTCATCATCGCGGTGCGGGGCAAGACCAAGGAGGAGATCCTCGCCGAGTTCGAGGCGCGCATCGGCAACAGCCGCGGCATCGAACTCGATACCGCCTGCAAACAGGTCGAGCGCATTGCGCTGCTCCGCCTGAAAGACATGCTCCCGCTCTAATGAAATGACTGAGGGGTCAGGACCCAATGGATATGATCAAGACTGACCAGAAAACCTATTACGCGCCGCATGGCGGCCATCCCGGCCAAAATGAGCTTTTGACCGGCCGCGCCGTCTTCACCGAGGCCTATGCGGTCATACCAAAGGGGGTGATGCAGGACATCGTCACCAGCCCCCTGCCGTTCTGGGACGAGACCAGGGCCTGGATCATCGCCAGGCCGCTTTCGGGTTTCGCCGAGACATTTTCGCAGTACATCGTCGAGGTCCTGCCCGGCGGCGGCAGCGACCGGCCCGAGCCGGACGCCGGCGCCGAGGGCGTGCTGTTCGTGGTTGAGGGCGAGTTGACCGTTTCGCTGGCCGGCAAGAAGCACGTGCTGCAAGCCGGCGGTTTTGCCTTCCTGCCGCCGGACAGCGGCTGGACGGTGCGCAACGAAGGTCGCGACGCCGTACGCTTCCACTGGATCAGGAAGGCCTATGAGGCCGTCGACGGCATCGACGCGCCGGAAGTCCTGTTCAGCAGTGACCAGCAAATGGCGCCGACGCCGATGCCCGGCACCGAGGGTCGCTGGGCGACGACCCGTTTCGTCGATCCAGCCGACATGCGCCACGACATGCATGTCACCATCGTTACGCTCGAGCCTGGCGCCGTCATCCCGTTTGCCGAGACGCATGTCATGGAGCACGGGCTCTATGTCTTGGAAGGCAAGGCGGTCTACCGCCTCAACCAGGACTGGGTCGAGGTCGAGGCCGGCGACTTCATGTGGCTGCGCGCCTTCTGCCCGCAGGCCTGCTACGCGGGCGGCCCAGGCAAATTCCGCTATCTCCTTTACAAGGACGTCAACCGGCACGCCAAGCTCGGCGGGGCGGGCATTGGCGGTCGCGCGCGGTGACCCGCATCACAGCGCGGCCGCTGACGCGCGAAAGCTTTGCCGGCTTCGGCGATGTCATCGACATGGGCGGCGGCAATCACTACCCGATCAATGGCGGCAAGACCGAGCGCTAC
Source organism: Mesorhizobium sp. M0029 (assembly GCF_040323735.1). Lineage (NCBI taxonomy): Bacteria > Pseudomonadati > Pseudomonadota > Alphaproteobacteria > Hyphomicrobiales > Phyllobacteriaceae > Mesorhizobium > Mesorhizobium sp. M0029. Next base: position 10,062 of record NZ_JAMYVF010000010.1, on the reverse strand, counting down.
CACAATCTCGCCACCGCTGAAGCCGCGGGACCGAATGCCCGCGTGCTGATCTCGATGGCGCGCGGCACGCCTTACGACCTGCCGCTGAAGCTGACCATGGTCGAGCGCCATCCCTTGGGCAGCCAGGCGTTCATCCCGCTGTCGCCGCGGCCTTTCCTGGTCGTCGTCTGCCATGACGGCAAGGACGGTCCGGGCGAGCCGCACGCCTTCATCACCGCACCCGGGCAAGGCGTCAACTATCCGCGCAATCTCTGGCACGGCGTGCTGACGCCGCTCGGCGAAGCGCAGGATTTCGTCATCGTCGACCGCGGCGGTGACGGCTCCAACCTCGAAGAGTTCCATTTCTCGCACCCCTACGAAATCCATCTCCCCAACGAGACCTGAGAAATGACCGACATATCGCTGATCGACCGCCTGCTCGATGTCATCGAGCACGACATCGTGCCGAAAACGGCAGAGGGCGTGGCCCATGGGAACAAGCTGTTCGGCGCCGCCATCCTGCGGAAGGGCGACCGCTCGCTGGTGCTGGCCGAAACCAACAACGAGATGGAAAATCCGCTCTGGCATGGCGAGGTGCACTGCCTGAAGCGTTTCTATGAAATGCCGAAAGCCGAGCGCGTCGACACCAAGGACGCCATCTTCATCGCCACGCATGAGCCCTGCTCGCTCTGCCTGTCGGCGATCACCTGGACCGGCTTCGACAATTTCTACTACCTCTTCAGCCACGAGGATTCACGCGACAGCTTTGCGATCCCGCACGATCTGAAAATCCTGAAAGAGGTCTTCACTCTTGATCCCGGCGGCTACAATGCCGAGAACGCTTATTGGAAGAGTTTTTCCATTCGCAGGCTGGTGCGGGCGCTGCCCGAGGCCGAGCGCGGCCGGCTTGAGGCAAGGATCGGCAATATTTCCGCCCGCTACGACGAACTGTCCGGCGCTTATCAGGCGCGCAAGGCCGAAAACGACATTCCGCTGAACTGACGCGGATTGCCTAGCCTACCTTCGCGTTTTTCAGCACCTCGTTGATCCTGGCCTGCCAGCCCTTGCCGGTCGCCTTGAATTTACTGATGACATCCTGATCCAGACGGATGGACACGACTTGCTTAGGCTTCTCCACGGCTGGCCGGCCACGAGCACGCCTTATGCTCTCGAAAAGTTCTGGAAACACTTCCGCGAAAGGCCTGGCTTGCGCCAACTGTTCGTCTGTCGTCTCCGCATCGTCGGGATCATCAACAATTTGTCTTTGAATTTCCACTTCCTCCGCATCGGTAAGCGGTCGAACACGCGATTTAGGATTGTTCATATACTGACCTTTCCTTTCGGCTGGCACGGCGCATCGAGATCACCGAAATCGCCTCCGAACCAAGCGGCTTGAAAATCACGGCCAGGATGATCTCTCCGAATTCGCCAATCGCCTTAAACCGGTCGGCCTTGGCTGGAAGGACGGTTGAAGTCGCAAAAAACTCAATATCGAGTTCGGCAAAATCGAGACCCCGGCTGTCCAGGTTCGTCACGCGCTTTGGCTCATCCCAAACGATTTTTCAGGCGAAACCATCCTCATCACGTTGGGTTCAGTTAATAAATGTAATACATTAATTATAATCCTGCAACATCAGGGCAAAACAATCGGGCTACATATCGTGGCGTCGTCGCGGCGACACCGGCCGTCGCCCGTTTGACTTCATGACATGCCCGCTTCATGCGTCACTGACATCCTGGAGCATCGCATGAAAACCATCACCGAATTTCCCCGCAAGGTCGTCGAATTCCCCGATATGGGCATCGTCATGCCGGATGGTTGCCGGCTGTCGGCGCGGGTTTGGATGCCGGAGGACGCCAGCAGCGATCCGGTGCCGGCGATCCTCGAGCACCTGCCCTACCGCAAGCGCGACGGCACCATCTTTCGCGATCAGCTGACGCATCCCTATTTCGCCGGCCACGGCTACGCCTCGATCCGCGTCGACATGCGCGGCAATGGCGATTCCGAAGGGCTGATGGACGACGAATATTCCGAACAGGAATTGCAGGACGCCTGCGATGTGATTGCCTGGGCGGCAGCACAGCCCTGGTGCAACGGCAGTGTCGGCATGATGGGCATTTCCTGGGGCGGCTTCAACTGCCTGCAGGTGGCGGCCAAGCAGCCGCCGGCGCTGAAGGCGGTGATCAGCCTGTGCTCGACCGTCGACCGCTACGCCGACGACATCCACTACAAGGGCGGCTGCCTTTTGACGGAAAATTTCGGCTGGGCCTCGACCATGTTGTCCTATTCGTCGCGACCGCCGGATCCGCTGATTGCGGGCGACAACCGCTGGCGCGACCTCTGGCTGACGCGGCTGGAGAACCAGTCTTTCCTTCTGCCGCTCTGGCTCAGCCATCAGCATCGCGACGCCTATTGGAAACGCGGTTCGATCTGCGAGGATTTCTCCGCGGTCAAAGCCGCCGTGCTGTCGATCGGCGGCTGGCATGACGGCTACCGCAACACGATCTCGCACCTCGTCGCCAACATCCAGGCGCCGGTGAAGGGCATTGTCGGGCCGTGGATCCACAAATACCCGCATTATGCCGGGCCAACACCCGCCATCGGCTTCCTGCAGGAGGCGTTGCGCTGGTGGGACCGCTGGCTGAAAGGCGTCGACACCGGTGTCGAGGCCGACCCGGACTATCGCGCCTATGTCATGGACAGTGTGCGCCCCGCGCGCTGGCACCCGGAGCGGCTGGGCCGTTGGGTGGCCGAACAGGAATGGCCGTCTCCCAACATCAAGGTCGGGGCGATCGAACTCATTGCTGACGGCGTCAGGCCGGCGATCGTGGCGACCCCGCAAAGCTGCGGGCTCGCCGGCGGCGAATATTTTCCCTTCACCTTTGGCCCGGAACTGCCGGGCGACCAGCGCCCGGACGACGCGCTGTCCGTCTGCTTCGATCAGCCTGTGCTTGCCGAGGCACTCGACATCGTCGGCGCGCCGGAGCTTCTCATCCGGGTGTCGTCCGATCGCCCGCAGGCGAACATCGCGGTGCGGCTGTGCGACGTGCACCCCGACGGCGCCTCGGAACTGATCTCCTACGGCGTGCTCAACCTGACGCATCGTTCTTCGCACGAACAGCCGCAAGCGCTGGTGCCGGGCGAAACGGTTTCGGCGCGCGTTATTCTCGACCAGTGCGCCTACCGCGTGCCGGCCGGACACCGCCTGCGCATCGCGGTTTCCAATGCTTACTGGCCGATGATCTGGCCGTCGCCGGAGCCGGTGCGGCTAGACCTTTCAGCGGCGACGCTGAGGCTGCCGCTGCGCCCGCTCGCAAAAGCCGACGAGACCTCGTTCCAGTCTCCCGAAGGCGCAACACCCTGGGCAACCGCGACAGTTCGTGCAGCGAATTCCGAGCGTCACGTCGATCGCGATGAGAAGACCGGCATCGTCACGCTGTCGATCACGGATGATTTCGGAGAAGTGCGCGATCTCGCGCATGGACTGGCCAATGGCAGCATTGCCCGCGAGAGCTGGACGATCCACCCCGACGAGCCGCTGTCTGCCTCGGGTCGCACGCACTGGACGCAGACCTTGTCGCGAAACGGATGGTCGGTTCGCACCGAGACGTCGGCTGAAATGCGCTGCGATGCGCAAAACTTCATCGTCAGCGCCAGAATCGAAGCCTATGAGGGCGAAACGCTGGTTTTCGAACGCGATTTCGAAGAGACGATCCCGCGCGACCTGCTCTGAGCGTCGACCCGACTGGTCCAGTTGCGACGCACGATTTACGCCACGGCATGTCGCATTCCGTCTTGCTTACGGCTTTGCCTTCCGGTCAATATCCCTTTGGTAACAACAAGCAAAAAACGACCATAAGGTCGAACCAACAGAGTGAGGAACTCAAATGTCCAACGAACTCGAATATCTGAGCCGGCGCGTTGCGTCCGGCAAGCTGAGCCGTCGTGATTTCCTCGGCCGCGCCGCCGCACTCGGCGTCACAGCGCCCTTCGCCAATATGCTGCTTTCCAGTGCGGCTCGTGCGGAAGGCCCGGTCAAGGGCGGCACGCTGAAGGCCGGCCTCGTCGGCGGCGAATCCACGAACAGCCTGGACCCGGCTTTGTTCATGACGCAAGTGCCGTTCGCCTTTGGCAAGATGTGGGGCGAACTGATCGTCGAGCTGTCTCCGGAAGGCAAGCTCGAGAACCGCATCGCCGAAGAGATCGGCTCGTCGGACGACGCCAAGGTGTGGACGCTGAAAATCCGAGACGGCGTCGAATTCCACAACGGCAAGACGGTGACCGCTGAGGATGTGGCGGCAACGCTGGAGCGCCATTCCGATGAAAAGTCGAAGTCCGGCGCGCTAGGCTACATGAAGGGCATCGACAGCATCAAGGCCAGTGGCAAGGAAGTCGTCCTGACGTTGAAGGAGGCCAACGCCGACCTTCCCTATCTCCTCAGCGACTACCACCTCATCGTCCAGCCCAACGGCGGCAAGGACAAGGCGGATGCCGGCATCTCGGCAGGACCCTACAAGGTCACCACCAACGAGCCCGGCGTGCGCCATGGCGGCGAGCGCTTCGCCAATTACTGGCAGGCCGACAAGATGGGCCATGCCGACCAGATCGAGATCATCGTCATCAACGACGCGACCGCGCGCACGGCGGCCCTGCAGGGCGGCCAGGTCAACATGATCAACCGCGTCGAGCCGAAGATCGTCGACCTGATCAAGCGTGTACCGGGCGTCACCATCCGCAACCATGCCGGCCCCGGCCACTATGTCTTCATCATGCATTGCAACACCGCGCCCTTCGACAACAGCGACCTGCGCATGGCGCTGAAGCTCGCGATCGACCGTGAGGAGATGCTGAACAAGGTGCTGCGCGGCTACGGCTCGCTCGGCAACGACTTCCCGATCAATTCGTCCTATCCGCTGTTTTCCGAGATCGAGCAGCGCAAATATGATCCCGACAAGGCCAAGTTCCACTACAAGAAGTCGGGCCATGACGGCACCGTGCTGCTGCGCACCTCCGACGTCGCCTTCCCGGGCGCGGTCGACGCCTCGCAGCTCTTCCAGCAGAGCGCGGCCAAGGCCGGCATCAAGATCGAGCTCAAGCGCGAGCCCGGCGACGGCTACTGGAACGAGGTCTGGAACAAGCAGCCCTTCTGCGCCTCCTATTGGGGCGGCCGCTCGACCCAGGACCAGATGTACTCGACCGCCTATCTGTCGACCGCCGACTGGAACGACACCCGTTTCAAGCGTCCGGACTTCGACAAGCTGGTGCTGGCTGCACGCGCCGAACTCGACGAGACCAAGCGCAAGCAGATGTACCACGACATGGCCGTGCTGGTGCGCGACGAGGGCGGCCTGATCCTGCCGATGTTCAATCAGTTCATCGATGCGACAGGCGCCAAGGTCGGCGGCTGGGTCGACGATCCGCATCAGGAGCTGATGAACGGCTACGCGCTGGCGAAGTGCTGGCTCGAAGCCTGAGCCCGGCTTTGCGGATATGTCCTCACCCGTCGTGAAACTTGTAGCCCAGCGCGTTGCGCTGGGCATCGTCCTCTTGCTGGCCGTTTCGGTCCTGATCTTCGCCGGCACCCAGATCCTGCCCGGCGACGTCGCGCAAGCCATTCTCGGACAGTCGGCGACGCCGGAATCGCTCGCCAATTTGCGCGAGCAGCTCGGCCTCAATCAGCCGGCTTACATCAGGTATTTCCATTGGCTCGGCGGTGCACTCACCGGCGACCTCGGCACGGCGATGTCGAGCGGCCAGGATATCGCGACCTCGATCAAGGGGCGGCTGTGGAACACGCTGTTTCTCGCCTTCTGGGCGGCGGTCGTGGCCGTGCCGCTGGCGATCATCCTCGGCCTGATCGCCGTGCGTTACCGCAACGGTTGGGTCGACAAGCTGATCTCCGGCCTGGCGCTCGCCTCGACCTCCTTCCCGGAATTCTTCATCGGCTATGTGCTCGTCTACTTCTTTGCCGTGAAGTATCAATGGTTCCCGGCCATTTCCACGGTCTATGACGGCATGCCGTTCGGCGAGCGTATGCAGGCGATCGCGTTGCCGGCCGCCGCGCTGACGCTGGTTGTGCTGGCGCATATGATGCGCATGACCCGCGCGGCCATCCTCAACGTCATGCAGTCGGCCTATGTCGAGACGGCTGAACTGAAAGGCCTGTCGGCCTTCAACGTCATCCGCAAGCATGCTTTCCCCAACGCCATCGCGCCGATCATCAATGTCGTCATGCTCAACCTCGCCTACCTCATCGTCGGCGTCGTCGTGGTCGAGGTGATCTTCGTCTATCCCGGCATGGGGCAATATCTGGTCGACCATGTCACCAAGCGCGACGTGCCGGTGGTGCAGGCCGTCGGCCTGATCTTTGCCGCTGTCTACATCACTCTCAACATCATCGCGGACATCGGGGCGATTGTCGCCAATCCGCGCCTCAGACATCCGAAATAGGCGGCGGGCATGCTCGATATCAAACGCATCCCCATTCCCGCGCTGATTGGCATCGTACTGACGACGATGTTCGTCGTGGCGGCTGTCTTCGCGCCATGGATCGCACCACACGGCAATGCCGAGATTGTCAGCGACGTTCCTTGGGAACCGATGTCCGCAGCGCATTGGCTGGGCACCGACAATCTCGGCCGTGATCTTCTGTCGCGCATGATCTACGGCGCTCGCATCACGCTGTTCATTGCGGTGCTGGCCACCGCGCTGTCATTCTCGCTCGGCGCCATCCTCGGCTTTTCGGCGGCGGTGTTCGGCGGCTGGTTCGACACGCTGCTGTCGCGCCTTGTCGATCTGCTGATGTCGATCCCGACCCTGATCATGGCGCTCGTCGTGCTTTCGGTGCTGCCGACCAACCTGGTGACGCTGATCTTGGTGATGGGCGTCCTCGACTCGACCCGCGTCTACCGGCTGTCGCGCGCGGTGGCCGTCGACATCAACGTCATGGATTATGTCGAGGCCGCCAAGCTGCGGGGCGAAGGCAGCGGCTGGATCATCTTCCGCGAGATCCTGCCCAACGCGCTGTCGCCGCTGGTCTCGGAACTTGGCCTGCGCTTCATCTACGCGGTGCTGTTCTTGTCGACGCTGTCCTTTCTCGGCCTCGGCGTGCAACCGCCGGATGCCGACTGGGGCGGCATGGTCAAGGAAAACAAGGACGGCATCGTCTTCGGTATCGGGGCGGCACTCATCCCCGCCGCGGCGATCGCAGCACTGGCGATTTCGGTCAATCTGGTCGCCGATTGGGTGCTCAACCGCACGACAAGCCTGAAGGGAGGACGCGGGTGATGGCTGACACAAAAGCAAAGCCCGGCCTGCTGCTCGATATCCGCAATCTGCGCATCGAGGCGACAGTGTTTCCGCCCGGCGAGGTGCCGAAGAACATCGTGCTGGTCCACGATGTCTCGCTGACGCTGGAAAAGGGCAAGGTGCTCGGCCTGATCGGCGAGTCCGGCGCCGGCAAGTCGACCATCGGCCTGTCGTCGATGGGCTATGGCCGTGGCGGCGTGCGCATCACCGGCGGAGAGGTGCTGCTCAACGGCCGCGATATTCTCAAGGGCGGCAAGGAAGGTTTCCGCAAATTGCGCGGCCGCGAGGTCTGCTATGTCGCGCAGTCGGCGGCCGCCGCCTTCAACCCGGCGCACAAGCTGATGGACCAGGTGGTGGAAGCAACGCTGCTGCACGGCACGGCGACACGCGCCGAGGCCGAGAAACGTGCCGTGGCGTTGTTCAAGAAGCTCAGCCTGCCAAACCCCGAAATCATCGGCGAACGCTTCCCGCACCAGGTCTCAGGCGGCCAGTTGCAGCGCGTGATGACGGCTATGGCGCTGTGTTCGGAACCTGACCTGATCGTCTTCGACGAGCCGACCACGGCACTCGACGTGACGACGCAGATCGACGTGCTGGCGGCGATCAAGGACGCCATCCGCGACACCCATGTCGCGGCGCTCTACATTACCCACGATCTTGCCGTCGTCGCCCAGGTCTCGGACGAGATCATGGTGCTGCGCCATGGCAGGCTGGTCGAATGGGGCGGCACTCGCCAGATCATCAAGGAGCCGCGCCAGGAATACACCAATGCGCTGGTCTCGGTGCATGAGATCGAGCATGCCGAGCAGAAGCCCGGCGCCGCGCCGTTCCTGTCGGTCAAGAACGTCACCGCCGCTTACGGCGGCAGCCACGTCAAGGTGCTGAAGAACGTCTCGGTCGACATCTATCCGGGACAGACGCTGGCGGTCGTCGGTGAATCCGGCTCTGGCAAGTCGACGCTGGCGCGCGCTATCACCGGGCTGTTGCCGCCCGAGGAAGGCACCGTCACCTTCGATGGCAGGCCGCTCGCCAACCGGCTTGCCGACCGGCCGAAGGAGGATCTGCGCCAGTTGCAGATGATCTATCAGATGGCCGACGTGGCGATGAACCCGCGCCAGACCGTCGGCACCATCATCGGCCGGCCGCTGGAATTCTACTTCGGCATACGCGGCCGCGAGCGCGACAAGCGCGTCGCCGAACTGCTCGACGAGATCGAGATGGGCAAGGGCTTTCTCGATCGTTATCCGGCCGAACTCTCCGGAGGCCAGAAACAGCGCGTCTGTATCGCCCGCTCGCTCGCCGCCAAGCCCAAGCTGATCATCTGCGACGAGGTGACATCGGCGCTCGACCCGCTGGTGGCCAACGGCATTCTCAAGCTGCTGCTCAACCTGCAGCAGCACGAGAAGGTCGCCTACCTCTTTATCACTCACGATCTGGCGACGGTGAAGTCGATCGCCGATTCGATCGCGGTGATGTACCGCGGCGAGGTGGTGCGCTACGGCGCCAAGAGCAAGGTGCTGACGCCACCCTTCGACGCCTATACCGACCTGCTGCTGTCCTCCGTTCCCGAGATGGAGATCGGCTGGCTGGAAAAGGCGATCAAGGGACGGCGCATGGCGAGCGCGGGGAATTAGTAGGGAATTCGCGGCCTTTGTCGCGAAAACTTCCTTCAACGGCAAAAGCTTTCCGGAGCCGCCCATGGCGCTCAAGACCAAACTGCTGCTCATCATTCTCGATGGCGTGCCCTACCGGAACTGGCGCCGGCTGATGGGCAATCTCGAAGGCTGGGTGCAATCGGGCGAGGCGCAGGTGTGGAAGATGCGCTCGGTGCTGCCGTCGACCTCGGCCTGCTGCTATGCTTCGATTCACACCGGGGTTTCGCCTCAGGAGCACGGCATCCTGTCCAACGAAAACCGGTTTCTCGTCAACAAGCCGGATATTTTCTCCGAAGTCAGCAAGGCCGGCGGCAAGACCGGCGCGGTGACGCACTCCTACTGGTCCGAATTCTTCCGCTCCTATCCGTTCGACCTGATCGAGGACATGGAGTTCGACGAGCCCAACGGACCCATCACGCATGGCCGCTTCCACACCATGACCGGCTATAATGCCCGCAACCAGATGACCCCGAGCGATGTCGACCTGTTTGCGACACTGACCCAGCTGACCCGGCGCCACGCCATCGACTACGGGATCCTGCACACCTGCACGCTGGATTCGATGGGCCATCGCTTCGGCCATGACTGCCACGAAATGGACCATGCCTGCTATGCGATGGACGGCATGCTGGCAGCCTTCCTGCCGGGCTGGCGGCAAGCCGGTTACGAGGTGATCGTAACCGCCGACCACGGCCAGACAGACCGCGGCCATCATGGCGGCCGCGACGATGAAATGCAGGATTTCGCGCTGTATTATTTCGGAGCCGGCAAAGGGCCGGATCCGGACCCGCTGCTTGATCAGCTGCAACTGGCGCCGACGGTGCTGAAGCGGCTGGGTGTGCCGGTGCCGGAGACCATGAAGGCTAAGCCGTTTTTGGGGTGACGGAGGTCGTCGCTGAGCCGCCGTTCGCTACCCCCTCTCCCCGTCACTATACGGGGAGAGGGTAAGGGTGAGGGGCAGCGCTAACATCAAAATAAATACCCCAACGCCGGCGCCGTCCCTCATCCGCCTGCCGGTGTCCAGCCGATAGATGGGTAACACTTTGAACCGGATACATAGGTGACACTTCTCTCCCCCTATGCGTCCGCCGCAGCGCCAAGCGGATTGGTTGGCGCGGC